>CANJKD010000181.1 GCA_947474415.1 Burkholderiales bacterium
GCGCATCAACCTCGAAGGTCTCACGATCCTGCTGGTCGAGCAGAACGTGCGCCAGGCCCTGAAGATCGCGCAGTACGGCTATGTGCTGGAAAGCGGCAAGATCGTGCTGCAGAAAACCGGGCCCGAACTGCTGAAAGATCCGAGGGTGCTGGCCGCCTACATGGGTGGCTGAGCCCGGACTGACAAGAGTGCTTGCGCACTCTTGTCAGCCTGGCGAAGGACCGAGCGCTTGCAAGCGCTCGGGCTGGGTGCGGTGGCGGTAGCAGTAGCCAGAAGCAATCCTCTCAGGCCTGCTGCGCGGCGTTGAAGAGCCGGGTCGAGCGGGCACCGGAGCGGCAGAATGCCAGCATGGGTTTCGGCAGTTCCGTCAGCAGTTCGGCGAAGCGGGCGATCTCCTGTGGCGTGTGCACCGAAGGCGACACCGGCAGGTGGACGTAGCGCAGCCCGGCGGCTTCTGCGGCGGCCTGGAGGGTCGCGCTGGTCGGCTGGTCGGGCCCGCCCTCGAAATCCGGCCGGTTGTTCACCACGCTCTTGAAGCCAGCGTGGGCCGCCCAGGCCACCGCCGCCACGTCGAGCTGGCCTGCCACGCAAACGTCGGCGCTGAGCCGCTGGACGGCGGGCGCGTTCATGGCGCGAGTGCTTTCTTGACGGCGGCGGAGACCAGCCCCATGTCGGCCTTGCCTGCCAGGCGCGATTTGACCGTGCCCATTACCTTGCCCATGTCGCCGGGGCCCGCAATTCGGCCCAGCTCAACACCCAGTTCGGCGACGATCTTCGCCACTTCGGCCGCAACTTCATCGGCACCCAGGCGCTGGGGCAAGTAGGCTTCCAGCACCAGCAACTCGGCACTTTCCTTGTCGGCGAGGTCGGGGCGGTTGCCGGCGGTGAACTGCATGATGGAGTCTTTGCGCTGCTTGACGAGCTTGTCGATGATAGCGATCACGGCCGCGTCGTCGAGCTCGATGCGCTCATCGACCTCGCGCTGCTTGCACGCCGCAAGCAGGCCGCGGATCGTGAGCAGGCGCTCGGCATCTTTCGCACGCATGGCGACCTTCATGTCTTCGGTGATCTGGTCTTTCAGACTCATGGAAACTCCTGTTCACAAACGACAAAGCCCGCAGGAGCGGGCTTTCAGGGCGGGGCCCGGTCAAGGGCCGGCGCCAAAAATCAGAACAGCTTCTTGGGCAGCTGCATGCTGCGAACGCGCTTGAAGTGGCGCTTCACCGCCGCCGCCTTCTTGCGCTTGCGTTCGGCCGTGGGCTTCTCGTAGAACTCACGGGCGCGCAGGTCGGTCAGCAGGCCGAGCTTTTCGATGGTGCGCTTGAAGCGGCGCAGTGCCACGTCGAACGGCTCGTTTTCTTTGACGCGAATCGTAGTCATGTAAAAGTTGGATCCTGAAATGGTTGCGCTCGGTGTCGTGCCGTTGGCTGAACTGAAGGGTCCGGAGTTCAGATCAGCCCTCGGCACAATCGCAGCGCTGGGTTTTTGCCAGCAAAGACTGTCGATTATAGCCCGACGGTCGGGCGGCCGCAATCCACCGGCCGCCCGTCTGCTGTACGACGATCAGCCAACGGATATGGCGACGGTCAGCGGCTGGCTGACGAAGCGACCAACGCACCGGCGCACGCCGCCGCGCTAGCCCACGCCCACTGGAAGTTGTAGCCGCCGAGCCAGCCGGTCACGTCGACCACTTCGCCAATGAAAAAAAGGCCGCGCGCGAGGCTGCTTTCCATCGTCTGCGAACTGAGTTCGCGCGTGTCCACGCCGCCGGCCGTCACCTCCGCCTTGCGGTAGCCCTCGGTGCCTTGCGGCTTGAGCTCCCAGCGGTGCAAGCGGTCGGCGAGGTCGGCCAGGTCGCGGTCGCGCTGGTCGGCCATCGGTTTGGCGGCGAGTTCGGGCGAGGCTGCGAGCCAGGCCTCGGCCAACCGGCGCGGGATCAGTTCGGCGAGTTCATTGCCGAGTCGGCGTTGCGATGCGGCCTTGGCCTGTGCCAGCGCCGCGTGCAGGTCCAGGGCAGGAGACAGATCGATGCGTACCGGCTCGCCCACTTGCCAATAGCTTGAAATCTGCAGCACCGCCGGGCCGCTCAGGCCGCGGTGGGTGAACAGCAGGTCTTCGGCGAACCCGCCGCGCGACTTGCCCTTGCCGGTGGCGATGGTGGCGGCCAGCGACATGCCCGAGAGCGCCGCGTACGGCTCCCACGTCACCGGGTCGAAGGTGAGCGGTACCAGCGCGGGCCGCGTCGTCACGATGTGGTGGCCGAACTGGCGCGCGAGCCGGTAACCGAAGTCGGTGGCACCGATCTTCGGAATCGACAGGCCGCCAGTGGCGACGACCACTTGGGCGGTTTTCACCTTGCCGCGATCGGTATCGAGCTCGAAGCCGTCGGCCTCGGCGCGAACCGCGCGCGCCGCGCACGGTTGCCAGCGCTCGACATGCCCGATTTCGCACTCACGCACCAGCATGGCGATGACCTGCTCGCTGCTGTCGTCGCAGAAGAGCTGCGCCTTGTGCTTCTCGTGCCAGGCGATGCGGTGGCGATGCAGCAGGGCGATGAAGTCTTGCGGCGTGTAGCGGGCAAGTGCCGAGCGGCAGAAATGCGGGTTGTCCGACAGGAAATTGGCCGGTGTCGTGTCGAGGTTGGTGAAGTTGCAGCGCCCGCCGCCCGAGATGCGAATCTTCTCGGCCAGCTTGGCCGCATGGTCGATCAGCAAGACCTTGAGGCCGCGCTGCCCGGCCTTGCCGGCGCAGTGCAAGCCCGCAGCGCCCGCGCCAATGATCACGACATCGAAGTTCAGCTTCTTTTCCTTCAGCCTCAGGCGCGGTGACCCGAACGGGCGACGCGGCGCGCATTATGCGGCGCCGCGTCGCGCTGGCCGTTCGCGCGATACAGCCAGGCTGCCCGGTGCCGAAGCGCCTGTTCGGCCACGCTGCTCACGCCACGCAGCGCGTCGCCGACGACGATGATGGCCGGGCTGCCGATGCCTTCGACGAGCTGCGTCGTCACCAGCGTTTCCAGCGTGCAGACGGCATGCCGTTGCGTCGGCAGGCTCGCGTTCTGCACCAGTGCAGCCGGGGTCGAGGCGGGCAGGGAGGCCAGCAGGCCGCTGCGGATGCCCTTGATGCCCGCCACACCCATGTAGATCACGAGCGTGAGCCCCTGTGCGGCGGCGGCGCCGAGCGTCGGCCAGTGCATTGGCGTGCCGTCGGTGCGGGCGTGGCCGGTCACGAAAATCACGCCGTGCGCGTGTTCGCGGTGCGTCAGGCCCACGCCGAGCGAGGTGGCCGCCGCCAGCCCGGCCGTGATGCCGTTCACCACCTCCACCGCCACGCCATGCGCGCGAAGGTGCTCGGCCTCTTCGCCGCCGCGCCCGAAGACGAAGGGGTCGCCGCCCTTGAGACGCACGACGTGCTCGCCCTTCAGCGCTTCGGCCAGCATCAGCTTTTCGATGCAGGCTTGCGGCGTGCTAGCACAGCCGCCACGCTTGCCGACATGGACGATGCGTGCCGAGCGGCGCGCGAAGCGCAGCACGCCGTCGCTGACCAGATCGTCGGCCAGGATGAGATTGGCACGGCGGATTGCCCGCACCGCCTTGATCGTGAGCAGTTCCGGGTCGCCGGGGCCGGCACCGACCAGGGCGACGCTGCCCGCAGGCGTGCCTGTGAACGTCATGCGGTCGGTTCCTTCGATGGTCTTGGGTGGATCACTGCGAGCGCTTGCCGCAGGCATTCGACCTGCTGCGTGAGTGGTGCCGGCGCAGGCTTTTCACCGCTGACCACGGCCTGGATGTAGAGCGCCGTGGTGGCGGCGTCGATGCTGCGGGGCAGCAGTGGCAGGCCGGTCAGCACGCCTTCGTGCGCCGGGCGCGACAAATCGGCGCGCAATTGCCCGGTGATGAACACCTCGAACTTGGGGCACCGACGTGGGTCGGCCACGGGTTCACCTTCCGTGCCGCGCATCAGCATGGCATCGGCCCCTGTGTGGGACAGAAATTCACCGAGGAGCGTCGCGTATTCCGGGTGCGTGTAGTTGACGACGCGCAGTGCCGGGCAAGGAAACGCCGGGCCGTCCCAAGTCTCCTCGACCCCCTCGGGGGGCGACCGACGTGCGGCGGGCGGGGGGCTCGAACCAGGCGCAAGCAGCTTCGCCACGGTGTGCCCCGAGTTGCGCAAGCCGACAACGCGGCGCACGTCGAGCAGGCGCGCCAGTGGCGGGCACAGGTCTTCGGTGCGAATGAAGACCGGCTCGCGGCGCGCCCAGCCGTTGTCGATCTCTTCGGCGTTGCAGGCGAAGGGCAGCCCCAGGTCGCGAAAGATCTCGGCCGTGCTGATACGACCGGCGTCTAGCATCGGCCCGTGCACCAGCACCTGCACGCCTTCCTGGGCCAGCATCAAGGCCAGCAGTGCGGTCAGGTTGGGCAGCTTGCGCGCGCCGTTGTACGAGGGCAGCACGACCGTCGGCCGGGTCGGTGCCATGCGGATGCAGCGAGCGTGTGCAGCGGCCAGAAAACCGGCCAGTTCGGTCACCGACTCGCCCTTGATGCGCATTGCCAGCGCGAACGCGCCGAGTTCGAGATCCGACACCTGACCATCAAGCACCTGGCTCATCAGGTCGTGCGCCTGGGCTTCGGTCAAGGAGCGTGCGCCTTCCTTGCCCCGGCCGATTTCCTTGATGTATCGCGCGATTGCCATGTGGGTCTCCCTGACCTGTGAACCGCAATTTTCAGGCCCATTGGGAGGCTGCGGGCAAGAAAGACTGAATTCACCACCGCAGGCGCAGAGAACGCGGAGTGAACGCAGAGAAAGCCAATCGCATTGAATTCACCCTAGAAACGGCAGTTGGCGGGTTCCCAGGCCTGGGGAAGCCAGCAAAGGCGGGGTGTATGGGTGTTTTGGCGGACTCACCCAATGGGTGAATCGAGACGCAAGCGACAAGGGGCCCTGATTCAGGGTGTTGGCCAGGGCGAACAGCTGCAGGCGGTGGACACGCTGGGCGGGCGCATGCACGTGGGGTGGGACGCCGGTGCGCCGGCCACACCGCATGGCCAGCTCGTGTTCTTTGCCGAGTTCCTCGCCGCCACCGGCGCTACGCCCACATCACCGCGCTGCGTGGCGACGCGGTGGCCGCGCAGGCGCTGGGCATGAACAAAGTGGTCAGCGAGGACGCGCTGCGGCGGGCGCTCGAGCGCATTGACGAGCCCACGAGCACGGCCTGGATGCGCCCAGCGCTGATGCACTCCGTGCGCGAGGCGCTGAGCAAGCCCTGGGTGCTCGACATCGACGCCAGCGTCAAGCCGCTGTACGGCCGCCAGGAAGGCGCCGAGCGGGGCTACAACCCGAGCAAGCCCGGGCGGCCCAGCCACGCGCTGCACACCTTCTGGGTGGGCAACTTGCGCCTGGTGCTGGACGTGCAGGTCAGCTCAGGCAAGCAGCACACCAGCGTGCACGCCAAGGCCGCGCTGGGGCGGCTGCTCGACGAGTTGGGCGCAGGGCCTGAAGGCAGACGCCCGGCACTGGTTCGAGGTGACTCGGGCTACGGTAACGAAGGCATCCTGCTGGAGCTGGAGAGACGAGGTCAGGCCTACCTGCTGCGCCTGCGCCAGACCGCCAACGTGCAGCGCCTGGTGGCGCAGCAGTTTGCGCGGCAAGACTGGAGTTGGCCTGACAACCCGGTCTGCCAGATGGTCGAAGACGTGCTGCACCTGCAGGGCTGGAGCAAGAAGCGCCGGTTGGTCATCGTGCGCCAGCGCATCAAGGGTGGCATCGCCCGCGAGCGGCGGGTGCACGGCAAGCAACTCAAGCTGGACCTCGCGGGCCCGAGCGTGCACGAGGGCGAAAGGCTGTGGGGGTACGCGGTGA
>CANJKD010000182.1 GCA_947474415.1 Burkholderiales bacterium
GCACGACCGCGACGATGTGGCCCAGCCCCGGCTTCTGCGCGCGCGCCGCCACGCCCGTAGGCGCAGGGCGCGGTGCGTTGCCGGCGGGCGCCAAAGCGGCCGAGGCTGGCGGTGCGGCGGCGCCTTCCGATTGTGCCGGTGGTGGCCTGGCGCTGCGTGCTGCACTCTGGCCATAGACGCGCCCGGCGGGGCCCACTGCGCGCGCCAGCAGTTCGGTCGTGTAGCCGCCGCCCGCACTGATGTCCAGCGCCACCATGCCGGGGCGGATGCCGATGAAGGCCAGCAACTGCGCCGGCTTGCGGCGCTGGTCGTTGCTGCGGTCGGCGTCGCTGCGATCCGGGCTGGCGATGACCTCGGCAATGCGCGGCGGCGACAGCGCACCCGCACCCGTGCCCGTGCCCGCAGTGCTGCAGCCGCCGAGCGCCAGTGCGGCCGATGCGATCACGGCCGCCCATGCCGCCCGACAGGCCAGCCCCGGTACGGAACCGGGGAAGCGGGGTGATCGGGTCAGGTGGTGCATCGCCCGGAGTCTATGCTCGCGCCATGAACGAACGCATCACCCAGATCCTGGCGCAGATGGCCGCACTCGAAGACGACTTGCGCAGCGCCGTCCATGAGCAGGAGAGCCGCATTTTTTTCCAGATCAGGGGCAGAAGAGTCGAGTTCGAACGCTCGGTGAAGGCGGCGCACCGCAAGCTCAAGAAGAACTTCTTCCGCTGGCTCGTGACCGACCGCCCACAGAACCTGATCACCGGCCCGATCATCTACGGCATGGCGCTGCCGTTGCTGATGCTCGACCTGTGCGTGAGCTTCTACCAGTGGGCCTGCTTCCCCATCTACGGCATCACCAAGGTGCGGCGCGCCGACTACATCGTGTTCGACCGGCACCAGCTCGGCTACCTGAACTTCATCGAGAAGTTCCATTGCACCTACTGCGAATACGGCAACGGCCTGATGGGCTACATGCGGGAGATTCTGGCGCGCACCGAAGAGTACTTCTGCCCCATCAAGCACGCCCACAAGGTGCTCGGCACGCACGCGCGCTACCACCGGTTTCTGGGCTACGGCGAGGCCGATGCCTACGAGGCCAGGCTGGAGGAATTCCGGGTCGGCCTGGGCAAGCTCAAGTAGCGCTTGCGCGGCACGCGCTCAGCGGCGCAGCAGGCTGCCCGCCGACTCACCGGCCGGCTGAAGCGGCCCGAGTGGGTGCACCTCCAGTTCGGTGCGGTCGATGCGCGGCTCGCCGGCGTGGCTCCGGAACAGCAGCAGCCCGTCGCGCACCACCAGCAGGCCGTCGAAGCGCCAGCCGGTGATGGCTGTTGCGCGCCTGAAGTTCAGGAAGTCGAGAAAGAAATTGCCCTCGCGCTGGCGGGTTTCGCGTACCAGGTGGAACTCGAAGACACGGCACGCCTGGCGCGCCATGATGCAGTCGCGAATGCCGGGGTCCAGCGCGTCGAGCGGCACCGAAGAATTCGGCGCCAGGCGCGCGATCAGCTGCGGGTACGGGACCAGCGTGACGTTCGGGCTGGCGTCGAGGTCGAAGCCCAGCGCCTTCAGCTCCACGGTGGTGGTGCGGTAGGGCACGGCCTGGTCGAGCGCACGCGCAGCGGCCTCGAAACTGTCGAAACCGGAAGGCTGATCGCTCAGGCTGCGCGGCAGCAGTGCGGCACAGCCTGCCAGCAAGGCAAGGCCCAGCACGCCCGCCCATCGAGGGGCGCGAAGCGCTTTGGCCCGGCACGCGCGGCGGCGCACGGGCTTGCGGCACGTCAACTTCGCGTCGGCCCCGGCGCCCGGCCCGCCCTTCAGCCGCCGCGAAAACGCCCCCTGACCCCGCGCATCCTCATCCTCCAGGGGCACCCCGACCGCGCGGGCGGCCCCCTGCGCGATGCGTTGGCGCAGCACTGTGCGCAAGGCGCGGCAAGTGCCGGCCATGAACGGCGAACCGCCGACGTGGCGACGCTCGGCTTCCCGCTGCGGCGCGGGTGGCAGCGCGCCGCGTTGCCCAGCGGCCTGGCCGAGGCCCGGCAGGCCATCGGCTGGGCCACCCACCGGGTGCGGTTCTTGCCGTTCTGGCGGGGCGTCATGCCGGCGCTGGTCTATCGCTGGTACTTCCGGGCCCGCCGCGTGATGGCTCTGGAGCGGAACATCCTCGGTTTCTGCGGCATCGCGCCCATCGGCGAAACCCGGGTCGGCCTGGTCGACGGATTGGACCAAGCCGGGCGCCGGGCGCGGTTCGCGAAGTTGCATGCGCCAGGCGTGAAAGCGGCGCAGCGGCATCGGGTCACCCGGCCTGCGGCAAGTCAACCTCATCGCCCATCAGGGGCGTGCTCGCCGGCCAGCCCAGTTCATGCGCGATGCACTGGCGCAACGCATCGGCCGGGCCGGGCTCGCCATGCGTCACGAACACGCGACGCGGCACGTTCGGGCAGGTGCGCAGCCACGCCGTGAGCTGGGCCGCGTCGGCATGGGCCGACAAGCCCTGGACGTTCACGACCTCGGCATTCACGGCGATGTCTTCGCCGAAGATGCGGATCGAGCGTTCGCCTGCCACCAGCCGCGCGCCGCGTGTGCCCGGCGCCTGGAAGCCGGCGAACAGGATCGTGTTGCGGGCATCGGCGGCACGCGTCTTCAGGTGGTGCAGCACGCGCCCGCCGGTGGCCATGCCGCTCGCGGAGATGATCACCGCCGGGTAACGCAAGGCATTCAGTGCGCGCGAGTCATCGACCGTGCGCACCATCTTTGCGGCATGGAACATCTGTTCGCAGTCGTGCGGCGACAGCCGGTGCTGGCTGCCGAAACGGCGGTAGATCGCGGTCGCATCGACCGCCATCGGGCTGTCGAGGAAGACCGGCACATCGGGGATCGCGCCGCTCGCCTTCAGGCGGTGGATGAGGTGCAGCAAGACCTGTGCACGCCCGACCGCGAACGACGGCACGACCACCGTGCCACCGCGCTTCACGGTGCGCGTGATCACCGCGCCGATCAGGCCTTCCACGTCGGTCGGGTCATGGAGGCGGTCGCCGTAGGTGGACTCGACGACGATGAAGTCGGCGCCGTCGATGTCGGCCGCCGGGCGCATCACCGGGTCGTCGGGGCGGCCGATATCGCCCGAAAACAGCACCCGGCAGCCCGCCGATTCCAGCAGCACCGACGCGGCGCCGAGGATGTGGCCCGCAGGGCGCAGTTGCATGCGCAGGCCCGGCATCAGGTCGTGCCATGTGTCGAATGGCATCGCGGCCAGCAATGGCAGCGTGTCGCGCGCTTCCTGGGCGGTGTAGAGCGGCAGCGCCGGCTCGTGCTTCGAACGGTGGTGCCGATTCGCGAAGGCCGCGTCTTCTTCCTGGATGTGGCCGCTGTCGGGCAGCAGCAGTTGGCACAGTTCGATGGTGGCCGCGCTGGTGTGCACGGCGCCCCGGAAGCCCTGGCGCATCAGCAGCGGCAAGGCACCCGAATGGTCGAGGTGCGCGTGGGTCAGCACCACGGCGGCGAGCCCGCCGGCATCGAACGGCAAGGGCGCCCAGTTGCGCAGCCGCAAATTCTTGTAGCCCTGGAACAGGCCGCAATCGACGAGCACGCTGCGCCCGGCGTGTTCGACCAGGTACTTCGAGCCGGTCACGGTGCCGGCACCGCCGAGGAAACGGATCTTCATGTCATTGAGCTTCATCGAATCCACCGAGGCACGGTTTGATGTGGGTCAATGGCACCTTCGTTGGCCGGTACACGCAGCCGGGCTCAAGTCTGCACCCGCCGTGACGAAATCCCACTGAGAACCGATCCGCGTTCTGCCCGCTCCCGCAATGCCCAGGGTGAACGATGAAGCTCAATGACATGAAGATCCGCACCCGGTTGATGCTGGGCTTTGCGGCGATGGCCGCGCTGATCGCCGTGCTCGGCGCAGCAGCGCTTTACAGCCTGGTGAAGATCCACCAGGAATTCGGCAACGTGATGGACGATCGCTACCCGAAGCTGCTGATGGCCAACGACATCAAGGCCGTCAACAACGAGGTCTCGCAGGCGCTTCGCAACCTGTTCATCGTCTCTGACCCGGACGACATCGTGGCCCAGTTCGACATCATCGCCGGCAGCTCGAAGCGCATCAACGACAACATCGACCGTCTGAAGACCACGATCCACAGTGCCGAAGGCCAGGCCGCGCTCGACAAGCTGATGGAGGCGCGGGCCGACTACCGCAAGCCGCGCGACAAGGTCATCGAACTGCTGAAGTCGGGCCGCTCGGAGGAAGCCAAGAACGCCGTGCTGCTCGACCTGCGGCCGAAGCAGATCGTCTACATGGACCGGCTCGAAGACCTGATCAAGCTGCAGGACAAGCTGATGCGCGACTCGGGCACGGCCGCTGCCGGCACCGTGGCCGAGGCCAAGGCGGCCATCGCCCTCATGCTTGCGGTGTCGTTCGCCGCGGCCTTCCTGCTGGCCTGGTGGATCATCCGTTCCACGACCCGGCCGATCGAGCAGGCCGTGGCCATCATGCGCGCCGTGACGGCCGGTGACCTGAACATGCAGTTCAAGGCCGACGGCCGCAACGAAGCCGGCTTGCTGCTCGGTGGCCTGCACGCGATGCAGACGCGCCTCGCTGCCGTTGTCGGCCAGGTGCGCAGCGGCGCCGAAGGCGTGGCCACGGCGTCAGCGCAGATCGCGCAGGGCAACAACGATTTGTCGGGCCGAACCGAGCAGCAGGCCTCGGCTCTGCAACAAACCGCCGCGTCGATGGAGCAGCTCAACGCCACCGTGAAGCAGAACGCCGACAACGCGCGCCAGGCGAACCAGCTCGCACTGAGCGCGTCGACCGTTGCGGTGCAGGGCGGCGAAGTCGTGGGCCAGGTGGTTGACACGATGAAGGGCATCAACGCCAGCTCGAAGCGCATCGTCGACATCATCGGCGTGATCGACGGCATCGCATTCCAGACCAACATCCTGGCGCTCAACGCGGCCGTGGAAGCCGCCCGCGCCGGTGAACAGGGGCGCGGCTTCGCGGTCGTGGCCTCCGAAGTGCGCAGCCTGGCGCAGCGCAGCGCCGAAGCGGCGAAGGAAATCAAGTCACTGATCTCGGCCAGTGTGGAGCGCGTCGAACAGGGCACGGCGCTGGTCGACAAGGCCGGCGCGACGATGCAGGAAGTGGTGGCCTCGATCCGCCGCGTCACCGACATCGTCGGCGAGATCAGTGCCGCCAGCAGCGAGCAGCACAGCGGTGTGGCGCAAGTCGGCGAAGCCATCACGCAGATGGACCAGGCGACGCAGCAGAACTCGGCACTGGTCGAAGAGAGTGCCGCAGCGGCCGAGAGCCTGAAGCTGCAGGCGCATCAGCTGGTCGATGCGGTGGCGTTCTTCAGGCTGGCATCGGCCGGGCCGGTGCAGGCTGCGGCCTGGACGAGATCACCCACGATGCCGGCCGCGAAGCCATCCGCAACGCAGACACGCGTGCAGACAGCACCGTCCACCCCGCAGGCCAACCCGGTCAAGCCCGCCGTGAACACCGCCACCAGTCGCTGTTTCCCCAAGCCCTTGTGCATCGTCGCCTCCGTTTCACATGGCTGGCAGCGTCAGAGCGCATCGAGCCGGTAGTGCAGGCGCAGATGCTGACGGAAGCGCTTGATGATGGCCAGTGTGTCTTTCAGCAGGTCATGCTCCAGCGTGCCGAGCGCCGCCAGGTGCACGCGGTTGTCGACCGGCTGGCCGGCGTGCTGCTGCGGACGCAGGTTGTGGTCGAGCTTCAGCGCCATCAGGAAGTGCAGCGCTTCGGTCAGCTCGCGCGCCATGGCCGCTGGCAGGTGGCCGCGTTCGGCCAGCACCTGCAGCCGCGCGGCGGTGCCCAGTTCGGCCACATGGTGCTGCAAGGCC
>CANJKD010000183.1 GCA_947474415.1 Burkholderiales bacterium
CGCATTGCACAAGTCGACCATGCGGATGTCTTGCCAGCGGCACTTGTGGCCGAGGAAAGGCTGGGCGTCGAGGTAGTGCAGGCCCAGCGGGTCGCGCTTGGCCCACGCGATGGCCTTGAACGCCAGGGCGCGCAGACGGAAGTAGCCCAGCGTGCGAACGAACTTCGCCTTCGTGTACTTGGACTTCTTCTGGACGTAGGTCGGCACGAAGGTCGGGTTGGCGATCTCTCGCACCGTAGCCTGAACTTGTTCGGGCGGGGGCGGGGCTTTCAGTCGCACCAGCGCACCGCGATACAGCAGCATCGACATGCGCGGCACGACGCTGGCGGTGAGTTCAAGATAGGGCACACCGCGCTTGCGCGCCAGGCGTTCCAGCACGTCCATGACGTAGCGGTCAATCGGGAAGCTCAGAACGATCCGGGGGCGCACCTCTTCGAGTACACGGTCGAGCACCACGGCCATCGCAAGCGTCATGGCGACGGCCAGCTTCCGGTCGAGCCAGCGCAGCGTGCGGCAACGGGCGATCACGTCGTCGATTTCTTCAGCCGAAAGCAGTGGCGAACTCGGCTCGGACACGTCGCGAAGCCTGGCCAGTTCGACGTAGAAGTCACCCACGACCGAGATGTCTCCCTCGCCCCGAAGGTCGGTCACCACGACACTCTCGCCCCAACCGAGGTTCTGGCCGACAAACCGCCACCACTCGACAGTGCGATGCACGGGGTAGAGCAGCACGCGCTTGTTCTGCTTGTCAGGAACACGCGGCGTCGGGGTCGTGGGCAAGGCCATGGTGGTTGGCACTTCGGCGGTGTCGAGGACAGTCATGGGGTTTCGCGGGGGTTCAGCAATGGGTTGCGGCGGACGCGGGTGCGCGAGATGAAGGCGTACGCGGCCGACCCGATCACCAGCGTCAGGACGGTGCCGCCGATGCCGTACAGATGGGTCAGCGCGATATTGAAGCCGATGGCCAGCGCCAGCGCGGCGAACTGCGAGAGGAACACTTCGCGCTCCGCATACACCGCGTTCAGCAGCAGGGCGTTGAAATCTGCAAATGCACGCACCAGGAAGCCCAGGGTCAGCAGGGCCAGGTAGTTCGGGTTGATCGACTGCAGCGCCTTCAGGGTGCCCAGGCCCGAATGGCCGATGGCGTAGAAGAGCGCCGCCACCAGCGTGGCGGCAGGAACGAGCCGCTTCAGCTCGCGCCGGATGACGGCGCTGGCCTGTTCCGGCTGGTGTGCGTGCGCGTGTTCGTAGATGCGCGGTGCGACGCGGTTGTACGAGGCCACGTTGAAGACCTGGTAGGCGAACGAGGCGAGGAAGATGTGCCGGAAGTACAGGCCCGATTGCTCCAGCGTGAGCAGTGCGCCAACCACCAGGCGGTCAGCCTGCAGCGCGCCCAGCGCCACCAGCCCGATCATGAAATGGGTGCGCGAGGCGCGGTACTGCACTTGCTGGCGCAGCCCGGCACCGCCGGCGTCGGCGAAGGAGGCGAAGGCCCAGGTCCGGGTGAAGCCGACCACGATGGCGAGCAGGCCGACCAAGGACGTGGCTGCCCAGGCGGCCAGCACCGTGTCGATGTCGAAGGCGGCCGGCCGGGCCCAGAGCAGCGCGGCCACGCCAGTCAGCGTGACGATGTTCTTCGCCAGCACCGCGAACAGCACCGGCCGGTGGCGCGGCGCGATCAGCGCGATCCGGTAGACCTCGTTCGACAGGTGTTCGCCCACGGCGATCAAGCCGCACAGCAGCGCCAGCATCAGCGGCAGCTGCACCCACAGCACCAGCAAGGCCAGCAGCACCGGCAACCCCACCATGTAGTTCAGGGCATAGAAGCGCAGGGTCGAGACGATCAGCCGGTCGGTCTGCAGGGCGGTCGTGCCGACCATTCGGCGCTGCAGGTCGGCGTAGCGCTCGAAGCCCGACAGGAAGGTGAAGAAGCCGATCAGCGTCAACGCCAGGCCGAACTGCCCGGTCGAGCGCACCGGCAACGCATACAGCACGAGCAGGACGAACAGCGACCGCGCGGCGATGTCGAATAGTTTGGTGGCGGCGATCAGCATGCGGTGCGAGGCGTCTTTCGTGTCACCACGCCGTCCAGCCGCCATCGACCGCCAGCACCTGGCCGGTGACGTAGCTCGACGCATCCGACGCGAGGTACAGCAAGGCCGGCACCATTTCATCGGCGCGCGCCATGCGGCCCATCGGCACGCGCTCCGAGTACTTGTCCGAGAACACGCCGTTCTGCCCGCTCGACACCCCGCCCGGCACCAGGCAGTTGACGCGGATGCCTTGCTTGGCCCAGTGCGTGGCGAGCCACTTCGTCAGGCCGACCACGGCGGCCTTCGACGCCGCGTAGACGGCCGGCGTGTTGATCGCGCCGCCGAGGTAGTCAGAGCCTTCATAGATGCGCGCATCGGGGCCGACCAGGCCGTAGATCGACGCGGTCTGGATCATGGCGCCACCCTGGCCGCGCGCCACCATGTGGCGGCCCACCGCCTGCGCCATCAGGAACATGCCATCGATGTTGACCGACATGACTTCGCGCCAGGTGGCCAGTGAATAGTCTTCGAACGGCGTGAAGAAGGCGCGCACGTCGCGCGACTTGGTGGCGGCGTTGTTGTGCAGGATGTGGATGGCGCCGAAGCGTTCGATCACCGCATCGACGCAAGCCTGCACCGAGGCCGGGTCGGACACATCGCAGGCGAAGCCGGCGGCCTGTTCACCCAGTGCAGTGGCGGCAGCCTGCGCGGCGGCCAGGTCGAGATCGACCACCGCGACCTTCGCACCGGCCTGCGCCAGACCGGCGCAGAACTTCTGCCCCAGGATGCCGGCGCCGCCGGTGACGAGTGCGACCTTGCCGCCGAGCTGGAACGTCGAGAGTGCGTCCATGGGCGGCTTCAGTTGTGGGTGCGGAACACCGGGCGGATCGCCGGGCCCTGCAGGAAGTTCTCGACGCCGCCGTCGAGCGCCTGCGCATACACGCCGAGCGCACCATCGACGGCCTCCAACGTCTGCGCCAGCTCGGCCGCGCCGTGCGACTGCGACACCGCGATCCACGGCATCATCACGCCGCGCTTCATCAGCTCCTGCGCATACAGCGTGCGCAGCGGCAATGACATCGCGCCGTCGCGGTCGCGCGTCAGGTAGTTCAGGCTGATGGCCGGGCCGTCGGTCATGAAGTGCTTCGACAGGCCATGGCGCGCCGCCACTTCGTTCATGCCGTCACGCAACTGCTGGCCGTAGCGCCAGAGGTGGCCGGTCACGTCTTCGTCGCGGTAGATGCGCGCGGTCTCGATGAAGGCGCCCAGGCCGGTCATCTCGGCGCCGTGCGTGGTGGAGAGCAGGAAGGTGCGCTCCATGCCGGGCCGGTTGATCGAGCCCACTTCCATCACCTCGCGCCGGCCGCCGATGGCCGCCACCGAGAAGCCGTTCGCCATGCCCTTGCCGAAGGTGGTGATGTCGGGCTGCACGCCGAAGAAGGTCTGCGCGCCCTGCAGGTGCCAGCGGAAGCCGGTGATCATCTCGTCGAGCACGAACAGCGCGCCGTCGGCGCGGCACAGCGCCTGCACCTGTTGCAGGAAGTTCTGCGGGTTGCACTCGCACCCGCCGCAGGTGCCGGTGTCGGGCCAGCCGCTCTGGCGCGTGCAGGCCGGCGGGCAGGGCGTGAGCGTGGTGGCGGGCTCCAGCATCACGGCGGCGATCTCGCCGGGGTGGGCGTCGAACAAGGCCTTCAGCGAGCCGAAGTCGTTGTAGTCGAAGATCAGCGTGGCGGAGGTCTGGTCGGTGGGGATGCCGCGCTTCAGCGCGGTGGTGCCGATGAACCAGTCGTCGAACGAGAAGAAGGGCTGCTGGCGCGGCACGCACACATAGCGCCGGCCGGTGTAGGCGCGCGCGATCTTGATCGCAGCGGTGGTCACGTTCGAGCCGTTCTTGCCGAACTTCACCATCTCGATCGACGGGATCAGGTCGATCAGGGTTTCGGCCGCATGCAACTCGGTGAGCGTGGCACGCGTCAGGTTCACGCCCTTTTCCATCTCGGCGGCGGCGGCGGCGTTGACGCGCGGGTCGGCATAGCCGAGCGTCACGGCGCGCAGCGCCATGCCATAGTCGAGAAAGCGGTTGCCGGCACTGTCCCAGGCGTAGGCACCCTTGCCGCGCACGAACAGCGGTGGCGCGATGGCCGGGAACTGGTCGTCGCCGCGCGAATAGGTGTGGGCGCCGCCGGGAATGGCGCGGTGCAGCCGCGCGCGCAGCGCGTCGAAGTCGTCGTCGGTCGAGGTCGCAGTGGATGTCATGTTCGCCAGATGGGTTGGGCCGTGGATTGGGTTCGGATGACGTGATCGCGGGGGTTGCCGATGTAGACGCTGTGCGCCGCCAGGTCGCGGTCGAGCAGCAGCGACTCGGCGGCGATGCTGCAGTGGCTGCCGACCGTGCAGTGGCCGAGCACCGCACTGCCGGGGCGCAGCGTCAGGTGCGCGCCCAGCGTGGGATAGACGCCACGGTTGCTGCCGACACCGACGCGCTGGTAGGCGATGAAGTAATCGCTGTAGTGGCCGCGCCCGAGCACCGTGCCGAGCGGGTGCACGAACAGGAAGATGGATGGCAGCTCGACCTCGTGGAACACGTCGCAGCCGTGCAGTGCCTTGTTCAGCAGGAAGAGCTTCTTGCACCAGGCCGCCGGCGCGCCGTCGCGGTACAGCTGGTTTGACAGGAAGTAGAGCCACATCGCGTACTGGTCGCCGTGCAGGTGGTCGAAGACCGCTTGCGTGCCGTCGAAGAAGTACTTGTTGTCGACCTTCGAGAAGCAGTGTTCGAGCCTTGCGCTGGCAAGGCGGGCAGAGGGAAGCAGTTCGTCGGCGGGAACCGGGCTGCCGTCGCAGAACATGGTGTTGACCTGCCTTGCGGCCAGGCCGCAAAGTTGGTCGAGAGCCAAAGAGGTGCTCAGTTCGTTCACGGTTGTGCTCAGTATGCAAAGACGCGTGGTGAAGTGGTGTGCGGCCCGCTGCTCGAAACGAACGGGTGCATCAAGCAATCGGCGCCGCTCGCGCACGGCGAAGCCACCTGATAGACGACCTCGTCGTTCTTGAGAAACAACAGGGCGCCGTCGTCCACGTAGAAGCCGACCGAATCGCCGTCGACAAAAGGCCAGAACCTCAGCGGGTTGTCGAATCGACCACTGAACCCCTTGCCGATGACCATCAGCACATCGCCGGCCTGCCCGGCCACATCACCGTCACGGCTGAGCCAGAGTTGGTAGCCAGCGTCCTCTGGCGTGTTGGCCTCGGCAGCGAGAGAGAGCCCGATGCGAACTGAGCCGAGTCCGGCATCGATCGGAACATGGAGCCCGGTGCCCGGCTTGAAACCCATCGCGGCGGCATATTGTGGCTGCGACCAACTGCCGGACACCGCGTTGGCAACGGGTGTGGCAGGTGCGAACGCGATGCGCGTGGCGCTCGACGCACGCGCGCGAGTCTTGCGGATCGCGAACGAGTGCAGGTCGAAGCGACCGGTGTTGAGGAAGTCACTTGGCGACATCGCCATGCGCTGCGCATCGCAAAGCTCCTGGCCGGCCGCATTGGTCAGCGTCGGGCAACTGGCGGTGGGGCCGATGATGAAACCCACGATGGCAACGTTGCGCAGTGCCTGCTCGATACCCACGCAGTCGTACTTGACGTTGATGCCTCGCCCCAGGCAGGTCCAGCGAGCTTCCTCCGAGGCCTTCAGCGTGAAGCTGAAGTCCTTCGCGATGCCCGGCGCCATGTTGTCGATCTCGTACTCAGGCAGCCAATCCCCGGTCAGGATGTAGTCGCTCTGGCGGGTGCAGTTCTCCCCCGTCTCAGGGTTCGGC
>CANJKD010000184.1 GCA_947474415.1 Burkholderiales bacterium
ACCTACCGCGAAGCGCAGCTCTGCATGGAAATGATCGCCGACACCGGCGCCCTCGCCTCGCTCGACATCATGGAACTGAACCCCGCGCTCGACGTGCGCAACGGCACCGCGATCGTCGCCGTCGACCTGGTGGAAAGCCTGTTCGGGAAGAGCACGTTGATGCGGAAATGAGGGGTTTGCGAGGGCCCGGAAGCCCAGCGAACCCGCATGCGGCTCAGCTGGACCGAGCCCTCAGAACCGATACCCCAGCGCCAGAATCGCCTGCGTCGACGTGCGCTCGCGCACGATCGGGCTGTTCTTTGCGTCGCCTTCCAGGCTGTTCGCGGTGACCGCGCCGGTCAGCGTCCAGGCTGAGGTGATGAAGTAGTTCACCGACAGGTTGACGCGCACATCGCGCAACCCGGCGCGCGCGGTGTAAATTTGCTGGGAAGAGGCACAAAGCGCCACGGCGCATGCGCGAACATCGCCCAGCCCTGCGCTTGCTTTGTACATGGCAGGCCCGCTGGACGTCGCCTGCGCGGCAGTGACGCCGAAGTAGTCTTGCATCAGCTCGCGGTTCGCGACCGTGGCGGCCACGCCGACTGCCGTGCGCCACTGCGGTGTCAACTGGATCGCGTAGCCCGCACCCAGGTCCAGCAGCATGCCCTTGCGGTCGGTGCCGGAGCCGTATCGCAATGACGACGTCAGGAACACTTCGCGCGTGGGCAGGTAGTTGAAAAAGGCGCCGATCTCGGGGCGCGCCTTGATGTCACCCATCCCCGTGAGCACGGTCGAACGGCTTTCATTGCGACCGAAATCGCCGGTCAGGCGCACGCCGTATTGCATGTTGGGTGCCGAGTCGAACACATAGCCCAGGCCATTCGTGGTGCCCACGAACCAACCGTTCGCCCAGCGGTAATCCAACAGGGGCAGTGCGCTGGTGCGGCGCTCATTCGAACCCATGTACTGATGGCCTGCAATGGCCACGGCGCCCACGGTGCCTTCGCCGTCGCCCGTGGGCTTGCCGAACAGGCGCACGGCGTCGAAGGCCTGGGCTTGCGCGCCGCCGCAGGCGGTCGCGAAGGTGGCGGCAAGCGCCAGGGCGAGCAGGGGCTGGGTGGCGTGGTGGGTCGTCATGGCAATGGGCTTTCGGTGGGCGACGGATGGGCCGCAGGTCGGGCAAGGGCAGGCGCAAAAAATGGCGCCGCGGCCGGGCGGGCAATGGCCGCCGCGGGGCCGACTTTAGCCGATGCGCCCGGCGGCCGCCGACTCAGCCGCATCGGCCGCGCGCTCCATGTCTTTCAGCATTCGCTCCAGCCGGTCTTTCAGCTTTTCGGTGCTGAGCTTCTCGCGGAAGCGCTCCACCATCAGCGGCAGCGCGAACGGGCTGGGCACCTTCAGCTCGACGAACTCGATGCGCTGGCCGCGCATGCGTTCCAGGCTCGCCGAGAGGCGGCGAATGTCGAGCTCCTGGCCCAGAACTTCGGTCTGTGCCTGCGTCAGCAGCTTGTTCGTGGCGTCGTACTTGCTGAACACATCGAAGAACAGCGAGCTCGACGCCTGCAGTTGCCGCGTGCTCTTCGGCTGGCCGGGGAAACCGCTGAACACCAGCCCGGCAACGCGCGCGATCTCGCGAAACCGGCGCCGCGCCAGTTCGGTGGAATTCAGGCTGGCGAGCACGTCGTGCAGCAAGCCGTCGGCGCTGAACAGGCTCGCGTCGCGCAGCGGCGCGGTGCTCACTGGCAAGGCGCTCAGCAGTTCCAGCCCGTAGTCGTTGATCGACAGGCTGAAGGTGTTCGGCGCGTCTTTCGCGAGCCGCCATGCCAGCAGGCTGGCCAGGCCGATGTGCGCGTTGCGGCCGGCGAACGGGTAGATGAACAGGTGCTGGCCTTCGCGCGACTCGAAGCGCTCGATCAGCAACGTGGCCGGCGAGGGCAGGCGCGACAGGCGCAGCTGCGCTTCAAGCATCGGCCGTGCCGCTTCCAGTTCGGGCTCGCGCAGCGTGTTCACCTGGCCCGGCGCGGCGCCTTCGGCCACTGCCGCCAGCACCTCCAGCACCGCATCGGCCAACTCGTTCGACAACGGCATCTTCGCGCCGGCCCAGCTCGTGACCAGGCCCTTCTTCTTCTCGGCGCGGCGCACATAGGCTGTCATGTCTTGGGTGCGGATGTATTCGAGCGTGCGGCCGGCGAACAGAAAGCAATCGCCCGCCCGCAGCCGCGCGATGAAGCCTTCCTCGACCACGCCGATGCGCCCGCCGGACAGGTAGGCCACCGTCATCGAAGACTCGGACACGATGGTGCCGATCTGCATCCGGTGGCGGCGCGCGATGCTGCGGTCGGGCACGCGGTACAGGCCGTCGACGAGGCAGACGCGGTGGTATTCCGGGTACACGGCGAGGCTGGCGCCGCCCTTCTCCACGAAGTCGAGCGCCCACTGGAATTCTTCGCGCGTCAGCGCGCGGTAGGCGTGCGCGCTGCGCACTTCGTCGAACAGCGCATCGGCCGTGAAGCCACCGCCCAGCGCCACCGTGACAAGGTGCTGCACCAGCACGTCGAGCGGCTTGGCCGGCGTGGCGCGCTGCTCGATGGTGCCGGCCTTCGCGGCGCGGCGCGCGGCCACCGCTTCCAGCAGCTCCAGCGTGTTCGTCGGCACCAGCGTGATGCGGCTCGCCCGGCCCGGCGCATGGCCGCTGCGGCCTGCCCGCTGCAACAAGCGCGCAATGCCCTTTGCCGAACCGATCTGCAGCACACGCTCGACCGGCAGGAAGTCGACCCCGAGGTCGAGCGACGAGGTCGCGACCACCGCTCTCAGGCGCCCATCCTTCAAGCCGGCCTCGACCCACTCGCGCACGCCACGGTCCAGCGAGCCGTGGTGCAGCGCCACCACGCCGGCCCATTCGGGCCGTTCCTGCAGCAGCAGCTGGTACCAGATCTCGGCCTGCGATCGCACGTTGACGAACACCAGCGTGGTGCCCGATTTCTCGATCTCGGCCACCACCGGCAACTGCATCTGCTTGCCCAGGTGCCCGCCCCACGAGAAGCGGCCCGGGTGTTCGGGCAGCAGGGTGTCGATCAGCAGGTTCTTGTGCACCTTGCCCTGCACCAGCGTGCCTTCTGCATCGCCCAGCAGCGCGTGCATGGCGTCGGCCAAGTTGCCGAGCGTCGCGCTCAGGCCCCACACCGCGAGGCCGGGATTCCAGCGCTTCAGGCGCGCCAGCGCAAGCTGCACCTGCACGCCGCGCTTGTTGCCCATCAGCTCATGCCATTCGTCGACGACCACGGTGTGCACGCCCTGCAACTCCGCCTGCGCGTTCTCGCGCGACAGCATCACGCTCAGCGATTCAGGCGTGGTCACGAGCAGGGTGGGGAAGCGCCGATCCTGGCGCGCGCGCTCGGCGCTGGGCGTGTCACCGGTGCGCATGCCAAACGTCCAGTGCGTGCCGATCTCGGTCAAGGGCAATTGCAGGGCTCGCAAGGTATCGGCCGCCAGCGCGCGCATCGGCGTGAGCCACAACACGCCCAGCGGCGGAGCGTGTGGGCCAAGCGCGTGTGGCCCGGTCAGAGGCGCACGCAACGCTGCGGCACGCGCCAGTGCGCCAAAGCCGACCGCATAGGTCTTGCCTGAGCCGGTGCTGGCGTGCAGCAGGCCACTGCGGCCCGCGGCCATCGCAGCCCAGACCTCGCGCTGGAACGTGAAAGGCTTCCAGCCACGCTGCTTGAACCAGACCAGCCAGGCCCGCGCCTGCGCGCCCGCTGCCCGGCTCACGGCGCGGCAGGGTCGGGGGCCGGCAGTTCAGGCGGCAACACCACGCGCAAAAGCTTCGCCACCCAGCCGAGCGTGGTCCCTTGCAGCAGCACCGAAGCCAGTACAACGACGAACGCCGCGTTGAAGAAGCGGTAGCTGTCGCGCGGCGAGACCAGCAGGCTGAGCAGCAAGAACATCGTGGCCTGCGCGGCCCAGGCAAAGCCGTCGAGTGCCGACGATGCCGCATGGGTTGCCTGTTCGGCGCGCTCGCGCACCAGCAGGCCGAACAGGTAGATCGCAAGAAATCCCGAGCCTTCGAGCAGGCCGGCCGTGCCGAACACTGCCATGCCGGACGACACGATGATCAGCGACAGCACGCCGCCATGCTCAGCCGTCAATGGCAGCTTGCGCAGCAGCCGGGCCACGCCCCGCGCACCGAGCAGCAGGCCGTGGCGCCAATCGACGTTCATCACAGCCATCGCCACAGCACCGACCATGGAGGCCGTCAGCGCCACCCCCAAGGTGGCCAGTGTCAGCGCGGGCTTGGAGCCGGCGCGGAAGGTCTGCGTGCGCGTGCTGATGCCGCCTTCGAGCAGGATCATCGCGAGCGCCGCGTTGCCCACCCAGGCCGAGAGCTGGGTGTTGTCGAACGGCACGCCGATCGGGCCATCGGCGCCCACGAACATGCCGGCAGCGAGGAAGACAAGCAGGAAGGGCAAGCCGAGGCGCGCCGACAGCATGCCGGCGAGCAGGCTGGTGAAGACCAGCAGGCCGCTGGCCAGCAACAGGAGGTTCAGCGTTTGCATGGCGGGCGACCTTAGCAGAGCAGCGCCACACCCGGAACCGAATAAAAAAGAGCCCGCACAAGGCGGGCTCTGCAGGGTGCTGCGTCTGCCGAAACGCCCAGCGGGCCCCGGCAGCGGCACCGCTGGCTCAGCCGCCGCAGCCCAGGCTGTTGATGCGGTCGTAGGCGGCCTTCGCCTGCACCAGGCCAAAGCCGTAGTTGACATCACGGCCGGGGGCGCCGAGGTCAAGGGCGCTCTTATCGAGCGAGTCGCGAATCTGGCTCGCGGTGCAGCTCGGGAAATAGCTCCACACCAGCGCCGCAACGGCCGAGACGTGCGGCGTGGCCATCGACGTGCCGTTGAACAACGCGTAGTTGGACGCTGTTACTGCGACCGTGGCGGACTGGCCAAGCTGACCCAGCATGGCGGCGCCATCGGTATCGGAGGCGCCGACGGACGGAATCGTCGTGACGACGCCGTTCAGCGTGCCGTTCAATGCACCCGCGACGTTGTTGTAGATCACGGCACCGACGCCACCGCTGTTCTGGCAGTTGAGCACCTTGTCAGAGAACGCGATGTTGCCGCGCGAAATCAGGCACACCTTGCCAGCCAGAGCCGGGTTGACGACATCTCCGAAGCCGAAATCGGCCAATGCAGCGGTGGCCGACAGGTAAGGCGAGCCGGCCATGCCAAGTACCGTGTAGGCCGCTGACCCAACGGCCAGTGCGGCGTCGGAGCCGGTGCCCATTGGCACAGTCGACAACACGCCTACACCGGGCCCGGACAATTCGACATCGCTGTTGAATTGCGAGAACGAGGCCACCACCTTGTTCGAGTCGATCGCCGCCACCGACACCACATTGGCATAGCCGGCCGGGTACGACACGTCGCTGGTGCCGGCATTGCCGGCAGCCGCGATGATCAGCATGTTCCGGCCTGCCAGCAGTTTGACCACGGTCTCTTCGATCTTGCTCGCCGGCCCGCCCAGAGACATGCTGACGACGTTGGCCTTGGCCTTCATGCAACTGATCATGCCCTTGGCGATCACCGAGGATGACGCGCTGCCGGAGGCGTCGAACACCTTGGCGATGTAGAGGCGGATTTGCTTGTTCGGCATCACGCCCACCACCCCGAGCGTGTTGTTGATGGCCGAAACCGTGCCTCCGACGTGGGTGCCATGGTGGGATTCGTCGGTAAACCACGAGCCGGAAGTGGTCAGGTTGACGCCATCAACCTGGTTGCCGATCAGGTCTTCATGTGCCACTTCATAGCCTGAGTCGACGATGCAGAGCTTGCGGCCAGAGGCCAGCGA
>CANJKD010000185.1 GCA_947474415.1 Burkholderiales bacterium
GATGCCCCACGGCGTCACATTGGTCGACGCGTCGGGTGCCTCGAAATTGCGATAGCCCCACCAGTGGCCGATGCCATTGATGATGCCGGTCGCCATGACCGGAATCCAGAGCATCTGAACCGCCCAGACAGTGACGCCAATGGCACCGAACAACATCAGGTCGATGAGCAGCATCATGCCCACGCCCTGCCAGCTGAAGCGGGTGTAGAGGTTGCGTTCGATCCAGTCGTCGGGCGTGCCCAGGCCGTATTTGGCGATGGTCTCCTTGACCTTCGACTCGACACGATAGAGTTCCACGCCGGTCAGCAACAAGGCCTTGATGCCGCGTATTTGCGGGCTGTGCGGATCATCGACGGTCTCGCACTTGGCGTGGTGCTTGCGGTGCACCGCCACGAACTCCTTGGTCACCATGCCGGTGGTCAGCCACAGCCACAGCCGGAAGAAGTGCGAAGGAATCGCATGCAGGTCAAGGGCCCGGTGTGCTTGCGCGCGGTGCAGGAAGATCGTCACGGCGGAGATCGTCACATGCGTCATCCCGAGCGTGATCAGCAATACCTGCCACCAAGCCAGATCAAGCAGGCCGTGAGCCAGCACGTTGATCGATGCATCCCAAATCGACATCAGCGAATCCATGTGTACCTTTTTTGCCCCGTGAACAGACGGACCATCGATTGTAAATGGCGCCCCTGCGCTAAACCCTCTGAATTGACGGCCTTGCGTGTGACACACTGGGTTATCTCAAGCGGAGTCGGCCAGTATCAAGGCCGAGCCGGCAGATTCAGCCCGCAATCAGTGCCGTTCCCACACCGCCGCGAAGAAGCCGTCGGTCGCGTGTCGGTGTGGCCACAAGCGCAAGCAGTCTCCGCGCACCAGTGTTTCGGCCTCGCCGATGTGGGCGCGCGTCAGCACCTCAACGGCCGGCATCACCTTGAATTGCCCGGCATTCGCGGCGCTGAATGCATCGGCGATGCCCTCGTTCTCGACGTCCAGCAGGCTGCAGGTTGCATAGACCAACCGCCCGCCGGGCTTCACGAGCCGCGCCGCGCTCGCCAGGATCGCGGCCTGCTTCACGCCCAGTTCCGCCACCGACTGGGGCGTCTGGCGCCACTTCAAGTCCGGGTTGCGGCGCAGCGTACCCAGCCCGGAACACGGCGCGTCGACCAGCACCCGGTCGAGCTTGCCCGCCAGCCGCTTGACGCGTTCGTCGCGCTCGTGGGCGATCTGCGCCGGGAACACATTCGACAGCCCGCTGCGCGCCAGCCGCGGCTTCAGCGAAGCGAGCCGGTGCCCTGAAGTGTCAAACGCGTACAAGCGCCCGGTGTTGCGCATTTCGGCGCCCAGCGCCAGCGTCTTGCCCCCCGCGCCGGCGCAGAAGTCCATCACCATCTCGCCGCGCTTCGCACCGACCATCAACGCAAGCAACTGGCTGCCCTCGTCCTGCACTTCCACATCGCCGCGCATGAATACGTCGAGCTTGTGCAGCGCCGGCTTGCCGGCGATGCGCAGGCCCAGCGGCGAAAAGGGCGTGGCCAACGCCTCGACGCCTTCGGCCTTGAACGCCGCGATCACGTCGTCGCGGCGGGCCTTGAAGGTGTTGACGCGAAGGTCCAGCGGCGCGCTGGCGTTCATGCTGTTGACGAGCGGCCAGAACTCGTCTCCCATGGACTGGCGCAGGATTTCGGCCAGCCATTCCGGCAGGTTGTGGCGCAGTTTCTCGGGCAGCGCCGAACGATCAACCGCGCTGACCTGCGCGAGCCACTGCTGCTCTGTTTCGGTCATCGCGGCACGCAGAAAGCCCTCATTGCCCTGCCACGCCAGCAACGCAAGCCGGCGCTCGATCTCGCCCTTGCCGGACTGCGCCAGGTGCTGGAACAGAGGGCGCTGGCGCAGCACGGCGTAGGTGGTCTCGGCGAGCGTGTGGCGCTCGCGTTGACCCAGCGTGCGGTACTCTCGAAAAAAGTCAGATACCACACCATCGGCGGGGTGCTGCAACTGCAGCACGCGGTGCAGCAGTTCGGTGGCGAGTTCGACAAGGGCGTTCGGGTGCATCCCGGGATTATCCTTGCCAGATGACCCTCAACGCCGATGACACCGACACCCCCGACCTGACGGCCCTGCCCGCCACCCCGCTGGGCCGCTCCCGCCACGACAAGGGCGGCGCGGACGAAGTCATCGGTGTGGCGCGCCACAGTGAAACCCACGAGCCGCTGGTGGTCTACCGCCCACTCTACAACGCCTCTGGCTGGTGGGTGCGGCCGCACGCGATGTTCTTCGAGGACGTGCTGATCGACGGCGTCACCCGGCCGCGCTTCACCCGTTTGATGCCACCGTGAAAGCGCTCGCGCGCAAACTGCGCAGCCACCTGCAGGCGCACCCTCACCTCGTGTTCAGTGGCCTGGCGGGCGCCGTTGCCGCTTTGGCTGCCCCGGGCATCGACAGCCTCGTGAGCCGTTGCCTGCTGGGCTGGAATACGGGTGTCTGGCTGTACCTGGTGTGGACCACCTTTACCATGCTGCGCTCCGACGCGAAACGCCTCAAGCGCGTTGCACAAGCGCAGGCCGAAGGCGCCCGCACGGTGCTGACCATCGTGGCCTTCGCTGCGCTGGCCAGCCTGGGCGCGGTCATCATGGAACTGTCGGCGGCGAAGGCTGCGGCCCATGGCCACAAGCTGCTGCCGGTGCTGTTCACGCTGAGCACGGTGTTCGGTTCATGGCTGCTGGTGCCCACGCTGTTCTCGTTGAACTATGCGAGCCAATACCACGTGAAAGACAACGACAGTGGCGGCATCCGGTTTCCCGACGAAACCGCGAACTTCGAACCCGACTACAGCGACTTCCTTTACTTCTCGTTCACCATTGCCGTGGCTTCGCAGACCGCCGATGTGGTCATCACGAACCGCTCGGTGCGCCGCCTGGTGTTGCTGCAGTCGATGCTGTCCTTCGTGTTCAACACGGCGATCATGGCGTTCACCATCAACATGGCGGCCAGCCTGCTCTGAGTTCGTTTCAGAGCAGCTGCGGCTCGCAAAGCGCGTGGCTGACGACGCCATCTTTCACGCTGAGCAGCCCTTGCACCAGCCAACCGACCGCTCGCGGGTACATCACATGCTCGCGTTCGAGCACACGCGCTGCCAGCGATGCGGGCGTGTCGCCCGGCAGCACCGGCACCACTGCCTGCGCGATGATCGGCCCGTGATCCAGTTCGGGCGTCACGAAGTGCACCGTCGCGCCGGCCACCTTGCACCCCGCTTCGATAGCGCGCCGGTGTGTTTGGAGGCCGGTGAAAGCCGGCAGCAGGGACGGGTGGACATTCACCATGCGGCCCTCGAAGCGGCGCACGAAGGCATCACCGAGGATGCGCATGAAGCCCGACAGCACGACCATATCGGGTGCGAAAGATTCGATCACCTGCGCCAGTTCGTTGTCGAAGGCATCGCGCGAATCGAATGCCTTGTGATCGATGGTGGCCGTGGCGATGCCCTGCGCGCGCGCGAACACCAGACCAGCCGCATCGGCCCGGTTGCTCAGCACGGCTTTGACGCGCGCCTTCCAGCCCTCAGTGGCGCAGGCCCGTACGATGGCCTCCATGTTCGAGCCCTGGCCCGAGATCAGGATGACGATGTTCTTCATGGCCGCTGCCGGCCATGCGTCAGGCCACGCACGAGACCACGCGCGGTGACGAGTCGCATCACGCCGCAGCGAGAACAGCCAGCGCGTCCGCCACGTCTTGCACGCTCACACCCTCGCCGCGCTGCACCGGCGCCCCGGCGAGCGCCGCCGCGCCATCGGACTTGAGTCGCGCCACCCACTGGCCGGCGTCGCGGCCGGCATCGAACGCGGCGCTCTGCAGCAGCAACCGGCCATCGGCCGCCGCGAGCTTGAAGTAGAAGCGGCCATCGGTTTCGCGGTATTGCTTGAACACCGGCAAGGCCGCCTTCGCCTTCACCGTCGCACCGACCGTCAACGTCGCCGATGCGGTAGTCGATGCGACGATGGATGCGCTCAGCGGCGCACCTACCGCCACCATGCGCCGCAGCCCCACTGCCTCGCGCAATTCACGCAGCAGCGGCGCGGCCACCGCACGCGCCTTGATCGCACCTTCGATCAGCGTCTCCTCGATGCGCTCGGGGTGCGCCATCAGGTCGGCATAGCGCGCGCGCATCGGCCCCAGGTCGCGTTCGATGCGCTCAGCCACACGCTGCTTCGCGTCGCCCCAACCCAGGCCGGACTTCAGATCGGCGCGCAGCGAAGCACGCTCGGCATCACTGGCGAAGGCGTCGAAGATGGCGACGAGTTGAGAGGCATCGGCGTCCTTCGGCTCGCCCGGCAGCCGCGAGTCGGTGACGACGCGGGCGATCGCCTCGCGCAGCCCCTTGGCACCGCCCTCGAACAGCGGAATCGTGTTGTCGTAGCTCTTCGACATCTTGCGGCCATCGAGCCCCGGCAGCATCGCGACGCGTTCGTCGATGTTCGCCTCGGGCAGCACGAACAGTTCGCGGCCCAGCCCGAACAGGTGGTTGAAGCGCTGCGCGATGTCGCGCGCCATCTCGATGTGCTGCACCTGGTCGCGCCCGACCGGCACGCGGTGCGCGTTGAACATCAGGATGTCAGCCGCCATCAGGATCGGATAGCTGAACAAGCCCATCGTGATGCCGGCGTCGACATCGTCGCCACTCATCAGGTTCGCGTCGGCGGCGGCCTTGTAGGCATGCGAGCGGTTCATCAAGCCCTTCGCCGTCACGCAGGTCAGCAGCCAGGTCAACTCAGGAATTTCGACGATGTCGCTCTGGCGATAGAACGTGACGCGTGAGGTGTCGAGCCCCGCCGCCAGCCAGGTGGCGGCGATCTCCAGCCGCGAGCGCTCGATGCGCGCCGGTTCGTCGCACTTGATCAGCGCGTGGTAGTCGGCGAGGAAGAAGAAGCTCTCGACTCCCGGCTCCTCGCTCGCCGCGATCGCCGGGCGGATCGCCCCGACGTAGTTGCCCAGGTGCGGCGTGCCGCTGGTCGTGATGCCGGTGAGAACGCGTTCGGTCATGTGAAGCTGCTTGATTCATTCACCGCTGAGTGGCGGGGTTGACAGGGTTCGGGATAGAGAAGCCTCACCGCAGAGGCCGTTGCTTGCGCGGGTTGCTTGTGGGTTGCCTGCGCGTTGCCTGTGCGGCCCTCAGGCGCCGGCCAGCGCATCAGCCACCACCTGCGCGTTGAAGCCGAGCAGCCGCAGGCCCCTGACCACCATCACTGGCGTGCCCGGCGCCATCAGCGCGTTGTATTGCGCGGCACAGCGCTCGTCGCGCTCGATGAAGCACTCGGTGAACGGCACCTGATTGGCGTTGAACCAGGCCCGCGCGGCGGCGCAATAAGTGCAAGTCACCGAGGCGATCATGAAGATGTCACCCGGCTTCGCGCTGGCCGCCACCTGTGCACCGAGGCGCGAACGCGTCCAGGCTTCGATGCCCTGCATGGCCGCACCAATGCCCAGCACCAGTGCCACGAGCACCAGTACCGAACGCAGCCGCGAGCGCTTGGCCATGGCGCTTCAGATCGCGGCCGTCACGACCATCTCGACCTTCCAGTCGGGCTTGGCCAGGTTTGCCTGCACGGTGGCGCGCGGCGGTGCGTCGCCCGGCGGCAGCCAGTCTTCCCAGACCTCGTTCATGGCAGGGAATTCGGCCAGGTCTTTCACGAAGATCTGGCACATCAGGATGTGCGCGTTGTCGGTGCCGGCTTCAGCCAGCAGCTTGTCGATCGCGGCCAGCTCCTGCCGGGTCTGGCCGCGCATGTCTTGGGTGGCATCGGCGGCCACCTGGCCGGCAA
>CANJKD010000186.1 GCA_947474415.1 Burkholderiales bacterium
CCGTGCTGGTCGTCGTGGAACACCGGGATCTTCATGCGCGCACGCAGCGCACGCTCGACGTAGAAGCAGTCGGGCGCCTTGATGTCTTCGAGGTTGATGCCGCCGAAGGTGGGCTCGAGCGCCGCGATCACGTCGACCAGCTTGTCGAGGTTGCGTTCGTCGATCTCGATGTCGAACACGTCGATGCCGGCGAACTTCTTGAACAGCACCGCCTTGCCTTCCATCACCGGCTTGGCCGCCAGCGGCCCGATGTCGCCCAGGCCCAGCACGGCCGTGCCGTTCGTGATGACGGCCACCAGATTGCCGCGCGCGGTGTACTTGAACGCGTTCGCCGGGTCGGCCACGATCTCTTCGCAGGCCGAGGCCACGCCCGGCGAGTAGGCCAGCGCCAGATCGCGCTGATTAACCATCTGCTTGGTCGCATGGATGGCAATCTTGCCAGGCGTCGGGAACTCGTGGTAGTCAAGTGCGTCACGGCGGAGTTCGGCGGCCTTCTGGTCGGATTGGATCGACATGCGGTTGTCTCGTTGGTAGCGATTCGCCCGTGGGCCGCAGCGCCTCCGGCGTGCCGCAGCGCGGGAAGCAGATTGTAGGAGTCGCCCCTCTGCCGCCAGGTCGAGTGTTGCTGCGCTCGCAAGCTGCGACAGAATCAAGCCATGCCGCCAACCGCCACTCCCGCCCATGCCGATCGGTGAATTCGACCTCATCGCCAAGTTCTTCACCCGCAGCGTGACGCGCGCCGCGCTCGGCGTGGGAGACGACTGCGCGCTGTTCGCCGCGTCGGCCGGCATGCAACTCGCGGTGTCGAGCGACATGCTCGTCGAGGGCCGGCATTTCCTGCCCACCGTGCTGCCGCAGCGACTCGGCCACAAGGCGCTGGCCGTCAACCTGAGCGACCTCGCCGCCTGCGGCGCGAAGCCGATGGCCTTCACACTGGCGCTCGCGCTGCCCCGCGTCGACGAAGTCTTCCTCGACGGCTTCGCGCGCGGCCTGCTGGCGCTGGCCGACGCCCATGGCTGCGAGTTGGTCGGTGGCGACACAACCCAAGGCCCGCTGAACATCTGCATCACCGTCTTCGGCGAAGTGCCCACCGGTGAGGCGCTGCTGCGTTCGGGTGCACGGCCGGGCGACGACCTGTACGTGAGTGGCACGCTCGGCGATGCGCGCCTGGCGCTCGAAGTCTTTCGCGGCCAACTGGCGCTGGCCGGTGCCGCGTTCGAGGCCGTGCGCTGCGCGATGGAGCAGCCGCAGCCCCGCGTTGCACTCGGTCTGGCACTGCGCGGCGTGGCCAGCAGCGCGATCGATGTGTCCGACGGTCTGCTCGGTGACCTGGCGCACGTTCTGCGGCGCTCGGGCGTGGGTGCCGAAGTGCAGGTCGATGCGATGCCCCGCAGCGACGTGATGCGTGCGCTGCCCGAGGCCCTGCAGCGCGAATGCACGCTCTCGGGTGGCGACGACTACGAGCTGGTGTTCACGGCCGCGCCGCAGCATGCGGCCCGGATTGCGGCTGCTGCGCTAACGTCGCAAGTAAACGTGACGCGCATCGGCGCCATCAGCGCGGCGACCGGACTGCGCCTGATCGACCGCGACGGCCGCGCGGTCGTCAACACCTTCGGCTCGTTCGATCACTTCAAGTCATGAACAACATGCCCGCGTTGAACCCACCCGTCGCCAGCGCCGCGCGCAAGCCGACCTGGCGCTTCATGTTCGCGCACCCGGCGCACGCCATCGCGCTCGGCTTCGGCAGCGGCCTGTCGCCGATCGCGCCGGGTACAGTCGGCACCTTGTGGGCCTGGGCCGCGTTCCTGGTGCTGCAGCCGCACCTGAACGACAGGCAGTGGGCGCTGCTGCTCGCGGTGGGAGCCGTCGTCGGCTGGTGGGCCTGCACCGTGGCGGCACGGCACCTCGCGGTGGCTGACCCCGGCGCCATCGTCTGGGACGAGATCCTCGCGTTCTGGCTGATCCTGTGGCTCGTCACGCCGGCCGGCTGGTGGGCGCAGCTCTGGGCCTTCGCGCTGTTTCGTCTGTTCGACGCCGCCAAGCCCGGCCCGGTGGCCTGGGCCGATGCCTTGTTCAAGGTCAGGCGCGGCCAGCCCATCGGCTGGGCGCAGGGCTTCGGCATCCTGTTCGACGACATCGTGGCCGCGCTGTGCGCCCTGCTCGTGATCGCGCTCTGGAGGTTCCTGTGAAGGCCTTCGAGCCTGCCGTGCTGGCCCTCGCGCAGGCTTTGCGCGGCGCCGGCCTGAAGCTTGCCACGGCAGAGTCGTGCACCGGGGGCCTGATCGCTGCGGCCTGCACGGCCGTCGCGGGTTCGAGCGACTGGTTCGAACGCGGCTTCGTCACTTACTCCAACGAAGCAAAGGCCGCGATGCTGGGTGTCGATGCCGGGCTGATCGCGACCCACGGCGCGGTCAGCGGGGAAGTCGCGCAGGCGATGGCCGATGGCGCGCTGGCGCATTCGCGCGCCGATATTGCCGTCGCCGTCACCGGTATCGCCGGGCCGGGTGGCGCCACACCGGGCAAGCCGGTCGGCACGGTCTGGCTTGCGGTGGCGCAGCGCGGCCATGGCACGCTGGCTGAACTGCTGAGGCTCGCTGGTGACCGTGCCTCGGTTCGCGAGCAGACGGTGGCGCATGCGTTGCAGCGGCTCACCGTGCGTGCCGCATCGCAGGGCTGACGATGGCCCTTCTCGTGGCGGCCGATTTCAGCGCCGAAGAGTGGGCGCAATGGTGGCCGTTGCTGCAGGCGGCGTTGCCCGGCGAGCAACTCGTCCGTGACCGGCACGACGTGCCGGCACACGCCATCGACATTGCGCTCGTCGCCAACCCGCCCGTGGGCAGTCTGGCCGGCCTGCCCGGCCTGAGCCTGATTCAGTCGCTGTGGGCCGGCGTCGACCGGCTGCTCGCGGACGCCAGCGTGCCGGTGACGGTGCCCCTCGCGCGCATGGTCGACCCTTTGATGAACGACGCGATGGCGCAGACCGCGCTGTGGGCCGTGCTCAGCCTGCACCGCGGCTGCTTCGGCTACGCCGCGCAGCAGCGCGCCGGCGTCTGGCAGGCGAACGGCTTGCTGCGGGCCGATGAAATCACGGTGGCCGTGCTCGGCCTTGGCCAGATGGGGCGCACTGCGGCAAGGGCCATCGCGAACCAGGGCTACTGCGTGCTCGGCTGGAGCCGCAGCGCCGGCCATGCGGTCGAGGCGGGCGACAAGGTGCAGGCCTTTGCGGGCGGCGCTGCATTGCCGCAGGTGCTGGCGCAATCGCAGATCGTGGTCAACCTGCTGCCGCTCACACCTGCAACTCGCGGCCTGTTCAACGCCGCGACGCTGGCGCAACTGCCGCGCGGCGCGAGCCTCGTGAACCTGGCGCGCGGCGCCCATGTTGTCGAGACCGACCTGCTCGCTGCGCTGGCCAGCGGTCAGCTGCACCATGCGGTGCTCGATGTGTTCGCCACCGAGCCTCTGCCGCCGGGGCATGCGTTCTGGGCGCACCCGTCCGTGACGGTGCTGCCCCACGTGGCCGCGCCCACCGACCCGCGCAGCGCGGTGCGCATCGCAGCGGCCAATGTGCTCGCACTGCGCAACGGCTTGCCGCTCGCGAACCTGGTGGATCGAGCGCGAGGCTACTGAAGCCCGCGCCGTTGCTTTAGGCCTGCAAGGCCAGCCGCGTAGGTGCGGTCTTCTGGCGCTCGGCGCTCGGCAGGCTCGCCGTGCCCTGCACCGTCATCAACACCAGCCGCTTCAGCCCGTCCCAGGGGTCTAGCGGCCAGTCGGGGTGCTTCAGCCCTTTGACCAGGCCATCGCACACATGCGCCGCTTCCAGCAGCTGCGCGACCGTGTGCTCGGTGAGCAAGGGCACGACGCGCTCGAACAGCCGCTCCTTCGCGCCCCACACGCGCGCCTCGCGCAGCGCTATCGGCAGCGGCTTGTCGGCCGCCACGGCGTCTTTCACGCGCTTCAGGCCACGGATGTCTTCGGCCAGCGTCCAGTGCACCAGCACCGCCGCTTCGCCCTCGGCCCGCAAGCCGTCGAGCATGCGCAGCGCGCGCGCCACCTGGCCGGCGAGCACGGCCTCGCCGAGCTTGAAGACGTCGTAGCGGGCCACGTTCAGCACCGCCGCTTCGATCTGCTCGAAGCCCAGTTCGCCGGCCGGGTACAGCAGGCCGAGCTTCTGGATTTCCTGGTGCGCGGCGAGCAGGTTGCCTTCAATGCGGTCGGCGAAGAACGCCAGCGCGCGCTGCCCTGCTTCGCCGCCCTGCACGCGCTGCTGCTGGGCCGCCAGCCGCTGGGCGATCCATTGCGGCAGCGCCTTGCGATCGACCGGATCGACACGCACCGTGAAACCGGCGCGGTCAAGCGCCATGAACCATGCGCTGGTTTGCTGGGTGCGGTCGAGGCGAGGCAATTGCACGATGGTGACGACGTCGTCATTGAGCAGCTCGCAATAGCGCTGCAAGGCCGCAGAGCCCTCCTTGCCAGGCTTGCCCGAGGGGATGCGCAGCTCGATCAGCTGGCGCGCCGAAAACAGGCTCATCGACGTCAAGGCGCCGAGCAGTCCGCTCCAGTCGAAATGCTGGCCGATGACCGTGTGCACATCACGTTCGCCGCAACCGGCGGCGCGCGCGGCGGCGCGGATCGTGTCACCGGCTTCCTGAGCCAGCAGCGGCTCATCGCCCCACACGGTGTAGAGCGGTCGCACGCCCTTCAGAAGGTGGCTGGCGAGCTGGTCGGCACGGACTTGCATGGTCGGTCGCGCTCGCGCGCCGGTCAGAAGGTCTGCACCGACGCGAGCCGCCGCAGCACCTGGGCCACGATGTCGCCCTGCATCGAACGGAACAGGAAGGCTTCTTCCTGTTCCTTGCCGAGCGCGGCGTTTTCGGTGTAGCTCATGTCGCGTGTGAGCAGCAGTTCGGTGGACGGAATCAGCTCCTTGCCGGCCACGCTGCGCAGCCGGAAGGTGAAGCGCTCGCGCAATTGCAACTCGGTCACCTGGCCGGCGGAGCTGCTGGCGACGACGAGCCGCTCGCGCAGGTCGGTCACAGCCTCAAGAATGACTTGCGCCTGCGGCAAGGTGTCGACCACCCGCGTGGTGGTGCTGGCGTCGATGTTCATGCGCAGTTCGTCGGCGAGCGGCGAACGCGGCTTGAAGCCGGTGAGCTGGATGGTGCGAAACCGCAGCTCGGGCGCGCGCCGCAATTCGAAGCCGCAGCCGGCCAAGGTCGGCAAACCGGTCACGGCGGCTGCTCCGGCAGCAGCGGCGAGAACCGAACGGCGTGTCAACATCGGGGTGCGGATCAAACGACGATGTTGACCAGCCGCCCCGGCACCACGATCACCTTTTTGGGCCGCTTGCCTTCGGCGAACTTGATGAAGTCCGGGCTCTTCAGTGCCGTGGCTTCGATGGTGTGCTTGCCGGCCGTGGCCGCCACGCGGATGCTGCCGCGCAGCTTGCCGTTCACCTGCAGCATCAGCTCGATCTCGCTTTGCACCAGCGCAGCGTCATCGACCGGCGGCCAGGGCGCGTCGAGCAGGTCGCCGTGCTGGGCCGCAAAGCCCAGCTCCTGCCACAGCTTCCAGGTGGTGTGCGGGCAGGCCGGGTAGAGCACGCGCAACAGGATGCCGAAGGCCTCGCGCACGGCGGCCGGTGCGCCGCCCTTGAACCCTTCCAGCGCGTTGAGCAGCTTCATCGACCCCGAGATCACGGTGTTGTATTGCATGCGCTCGTAGTCGTAGCTGATCTGGCGCAGCAGCGTGTAGACCTCGAAGCGCAAGGCCTTCGCGTCGTCAGCCAGTGGGGCAGGCGCCTTCG
>CANJKD010000187.1 GCA_947474415.1 Burkholderiales bacterium
ACACTACCTGGCCGCCTTCGCCTACCGCTTCAACCGGCGCTTCGATCTGCGCACGCTCGTCGCGCGATTGATTGTCGACGTCGCGCGGTGTGGCCCGGTCAAAGAAAAGGTCGTCCGGACGCATGCTGAGGCACGTTAATAATCAAGAGCCGCCAAGGTGCGCGAGCTGATCACCTTCATCGACCTGCACCTCGAACTCGTGGCCCGCGAGCTGTACCCGAAGGCCTTCTTCGGCGGCGAAGTCAGCGAGGCGAATGCGGCACGCATCCGCAAACTGCTGCAGAAGAACATTGCCGGCTTCAAGCAGCTCGCGAAGTTTTCGCCCTACGTGGCGGGCGCCACCTTCACGCAGGCCGATTGCGCGGCCTGGGTCAGCCTGCCACCGGTCAGCATGGCCACGAAAATCGTCTACGGCGAAGACCTGCTGAGCGCCGGCGGCGTGGACTGGAAGCCCTACGCGAAGCTCGTCGGCGAGCGGCCGAGCGCGCAGCGCGTCACGTCTGACCGCAAGGCCGATCAGGAGAAGGCGGCGGCCACCAAGGGCTGATGACCGCGGCGCGGCGCCGCGAACGTCAAGCGGCTTGCGGGCCTGCCGTGACGGGCGCAGCCGCGACCTTCGCAGCGGCCGTTGCGGCAACCACCGCCGCTATTTCCTTGCGGTAGCGGTTCAGCTCCTGAACGCTCGCAAAGCTGCGCTCCAGCAGCAGGCTCATGTTGTGCAGGATGCGCTCGACGACCTTGGTCTCCCAGACCGCATCGAACTGGATCTGCTTGTCCAGCCATTGCTCCAGCCAGGCCGGGTTCGGCAGCCGGCTTTGCACGGTGTCGCGCGGGAACAGGGTGGCGTTCACATGCAGGTTGGTCGGGTGCAGCGCCTGCGCGGTGCGGCGTGCGCTCGCCATCAACACGCCGACCTTCGCGAACGCCGCGCGGGCTTCGTCGCCGAACTTCTGCAGCGCGCGTTTCATGTAGCGCAGGTAGGCGCCGCCGTGGCGGGCTTCGTCGCGCGCCAGCGTTTCGTAGATGGCCTGGATGACGGGTTCGGTGTGCCATTCGGCGGCACGCCGGTACCAGTGGTTCAGCCGGATCTCGCCGCAGAAATGCAGCATCAGCGTTTCCAGCGCCGGCGCCGGGTCGAACTCGAAGCGCACCTCGTGCAGTTCGGCCTCGGTGGGCACCAGATCGGGCCGGAAGCGGCGCAGGTATTCCATCAACACCAGCGAATGCTTCTGTTCCTCAAAGAACCAGACGCTGATGAAGGCGCTGAAGTCGCTGTCGTCGCGGTTGTCACGCAGGAACATCTCGGTGGCCGGCAGCGCCGCCCATTCCGTGATGGCGTTCATCTTGATGGTCTGGGCCTGTTCGTCGCTGAGCCTGGACGCATCGAAATGCTCCCAGGGAATGTCCTTGTCCATGTTCCAGCGCACGGCTTCGAGCTGCTTGAAAAGTTCAGGGTAAATCATCGCGTGGTGGCCTCGTTGCTGCAAGGAATTCTAGTCCGCGCGGCGTGCCCTGACGCAGTGGCGGGCCACCTGGGCAGGCCATTCACCGGCGTGCCGCAGGGCCTGCGCATCCGGTCGCGACCGGCGCGCGTACAGAGGACAACGAAGCCGCATCGACCTCGGGCTGCGAAACAAATACCAATCGGTTATATTAAAAACTGATCAGTAGAAACTGCCATGCTCGCATCCTCGCCCCTCGCCAAATGTCGCCTGTCAGCGAGCGCCCCAGCTGGCGCCATCCCTCGGCGCGTGGTTGAATTTCTGCCAGGCAAGCGGGTCGGATCGGCAAGCTGCAAGCGCAGCTTCTATTTCTTTTCTGTTGCGAAGCCTTCGACCCACGTCGCATGCAATCCCCGGGCGCACTCTCTTCTCCCTCCTCCCTCCCTGGTTGGCCCGCAGACGCTTCGCAACATTTTTCTTGATGCCAGGGGCTGCAGCGCGCAGCCCCTGGCCGATTGAGGCTCACCCCGATGCGGCGCGTCGCGGTCATCGGTTCCGGCATCTCGGGTCTGTCGGTGGCACACGGGCTGGCGGGCTTGGCGCATGTCAGCCTGTTCGAAGCGGGCAGCTACTTCGGCGGCCACACACACACGGTGGACGTGACGCTCGACGGCCACACCCATGGCGTCGACACCGGCTTTCTGGTGCTGAACGAGCGCACCTACCCGCGACTGCAATGCCTGCTGCGCGAGTTGGGCGTGCCGATCGCGAAGTCGGACATGTCGTTCTCGGTACAGGTGCCCGACATCGGCCTGGAATGGAGCGGCAACGACCTGAACACGGTCTTCGCACAACGCCGCAATCTGCTGCGGCCCGGCTTCTGGCGGATGCTGGCCGACCTGCTTCGATTCAACCGCATCGCCACCGCGCTGGCCGTGGGCGGCCGCGAGGGCGAGGGCGAGGGCTACGAGTCGATCGAATCCTTCCTGGACCGGCACCGCTTCGGCCACGAGTTTCGCCACTGGTATTTTCTGCCGATGATCGGTTGCATCTGGTCATGCCCCCTCGACCAGATGCTGCGTTTCCCGGTCGCCACGATGATCCGCTTCTGCCACAACCACGGCCTGATCCAGGTCGCGAACCGGCCGCAGTGGTACACGGTGGAAGGCGGTTCGCGGCGCTATGTCGAAAAGATGCTCGCCTTCGTGCCCGACGCGCGCCTGAACACGCCGGTGCGCAGCGTGCGCCGGTTTGACCCTGGCCATGTGAACGCCGGTGTGATGGTGGCCACCGACGCCGGCACCGAGCACTTCGACGAAGTCGTGATGGCCTGCCACTCCGACCAGTCTCTCGCGCTGCTCGCCGACCCGACGCCGGCCGAGCGCAAGGTGCTGGGCGCCATCCGCTACCACCGCAACCGGGCCGTTCTGCACACCGACACGGCAATGCTGCCGAAGCGCCGCCGCGCCTGGGCGGCATGGAACTACGAACGCGCGGCCGGCCGTGCCGGCGACCCCGTCGCCGTGTGCCTGCATTACCTGCTCAACCGCTTGCAGCCGCTGCCTTTCAGCACACCGGTGCTGGTGTCGTTGAACCCCGCATCGGAACCCCGTGCCGGCACCGCGCTCGGCGAGTACGAATACGCCCACCCGGTGTTCGACATGGCGGCCATCGGCGCGCAACAACATGTGGGCGAATTGCAAGGCGTTCGAAGCACCTGGTTTTGTGGCGCGTGGACGCGCTACGGCTTCCATGAAGACGGCTTGATGTCGGGCCTGGCCGTGTGCGAGGGCTTGAAAGCGCGCCTGGTCGAACGCACCACTGCGCTGGAACGGGAGGAGGTGGCCTGATGGACACGCTGTCACGCACTCGCGCCCATGCCCTGATCGGCGTCGGCGAAGTTCGTCATGCCCGCGTGCGCCCGGCGCTGCACCGCTTCGCCTACCCCACCTATTTTCTAATGTTGCCGCTGCGAAGCCTGCGCGCTGCGCCCTGCGCCGCACTGAAACGCAACCGCTTCGGCCTGATCAGCTTCCACGACAGCGACCATGGTGACGGCCGCACCGACAGCCTGGCCTGGGTGGACGAACTGCTGTCCCACGAAGGCGTGACCGACGCCGACGGCGAGGTCTGGTTGCACAGCTACCCGCGCGTGCTCGGCCTCACCTTCAAGCCGGTGAGTTTCTGGTACTGCCACCGTGCCGACGACTCGCTCGCGGCGGTGGTGGTCGAAGTGAACAACACCTTTGGCGAGCGGCACTGCTACTTGCTCAATGGCCCGACGCTGGCCTTCGGCCGCGAACTTGTCGCACCCAAGGTCTTCCATGTCTCGCCGTTTTGTGACGTGCTCGGCAGCTATCGCTTTCGCTTCATGCGCACCGATCTGCAAGTGCCGGCCGACCTGTCCCGCAGCGGCTTCGCGAGAACGGTGGCGCGCATCGATCACCACGACGCCGAAGGTTTGCTGATCCAGACCAGTGTGTCGGGTGAGCTGAGGCCGCTGACGCCGGCCAGCCTGCGCGCCGCGTTCTTCGGCATGCCGCTGATGACGCTCGGCGTCATCGTGCACATCCACTGGCAGGCCTGGCTGCTGTGGCGCAAGCATGTGCCGTTCTTCCGCAAGCCGGCGCCGCCCTCGTCCTTCATCACCCGTTGATTTCGTTCACCTTCCGCGAGCACCGATGACCATGAGCACCACGACCCTGATCCCGCCGCACCTCGCCGCGTCGACCCCGGCCGCCGCGCGGGCCGTGTTCGGCTTGATGAAGAACCTGAAGCACGGCACGCTCGATGTCCACTTGCCCAACGGCTCGGCCCTGCATTTCGGCACGGCAACCGACACCGAGCTTCGCGCCGCGATCCGGCTGCGCAACTGGAACCCGTGCACGGCGGCGCTGAAGTCGGGCGACATCGGCTTCGCCGAAAGCTTCATCGCCGGCGACTGGAGCACGCCCGACCTGACCGCGCTGCTGACGCTGTTCGTCGCCAACCGCGACGAGGTCGAGTCGCTCGTCTATGGCACTTGGTGGGGTTCGCTGCTGCACCGCGCGAAGCACCTGCTGAACCGGAACTCGCGCCGCGGCAGCCAGAAGAACATCCACGCCCACTACGACCTCGGCAACGAGTTCTATCGGCTCTGGCTCGACCCGACAATGAACTACAGCAGCGCCTGGTTCGAGGGCGATCTCAGCGGCGACATCGTGCAGGCCCAATGGGCCAAGGTGCGGCGCGCGCTGACCGAATGCGGCGTGAAGCCTGGCGATCGCGTGCTGGAGATCGGCTGCGGCTGGGGCGCACTGGCCGAATGCGCGGCGCGCGACTTCGGCGCCGAAGTGACCGGCGTGACCTTGTCGAGCGAACAGCTCGCGTGGGCACAGCAACGGCTGTCAGACGCCGGCCTCGCGGGCGACCTGCGCTACCAGGACTACCGCGAACTGGGCCGTGGGCGTGCGACCGATGCGAAGCCCAATGCAAAGTCCGAAGCCCGACCCGACAAAGGGTTCGATGCGATAGCCTCGATCGAGATGTTCGAGGCGGTCGGCCGCGAGTACTGGCCGAGCTTCTTCGCCACCCTGAAGGCGCAACTCAAACCCGGCGGCAAGGCCTGCATCCAGAGCATCACGATCCGCGACGACCTGTTCGAACGCTACGTACGCTCGACCGACTTCATCCAGCAGTACATCTTCCCCGGCGGCCTGCTGCCGAGCCCGAGCGCGTTCCGCGCGGCCGCTGCAGCAGCGGGCCTGCGCGTGGTCAACGAACTCGCATTTGGCGAAGACTATGCCGAAACCTTGCGCCGTTGGCGCGAGCGTTTTCTGGCTGCCGACGGGCCAGTGCGCAAGCTCGGCTTCGACACGCGCTTCATGCGCATCTGGGAGTTCTATCTCGGCTATTGCGAGGCAGCCTTTGCAACCGCCAACACCAGCGTCATCCAGTTCACGCTGCAGCGGGATTGACCAGCCACCTCAACGCGGGCCAGCGCCGGGCCGCCATGGGCCACGAAGAGGCCCACGATGTGGCCCTCGGCGGCGCTTGCACCCGCTCGGCGGGTGGCGCCGGTACGCCGGTGCCGGGTGCGCCAGTCAGGCTTCCAGCCAAGCGACCAGTTCATGCAGGTCGCGCGCCACACAGTCGGCGCGGGCCGGGCCGGTGACGGGCATCGCAGCATCACCCTCACGGCATACCCAGGCACTGCGCAGGCCGGCGCCATGCGCGCCGACAACATCGAGCACCCAATCGTCACCGATGTGGAGCACCTCGTGCGGCTGCGCGCCTGCACGCCGGCAGGCCTCCTGAAAGATGCGCGGGTCGGGCTTGCCGACACCGAACTCGCGCGCTGACACGGTG
>CANJKD010000188.1 GCA_947474415.1 Burkholderiales bacterium
CGATGCGGCCGGAACGGCGCTGGGTGACATCGACCGCGTGTCGCGCCGGCTGGCCGAATTGATCGGGCACATCTCGAACCAGGCGCTGAGCGAAGCGCAGTCGGCCAACGTGGTGGCGGCGAACATCCAGCACATCTTTGCCGTCACCGAGCAGACCGGCGAGGGCACGCGCTCGACGGCCCAAATGGTGCGCGAACTGTCGCGCACGGCCGAGGAACTGAAGCTGTCGGTGGCGCGGTTCAAGATCGAGTAGCCGGCGCGCTGGAACCCTTGCCCCCGGACCGCGCGCCGCCCTCTGGCCGAACCCCCACAGTCAACGCCAATCCCAAATGAGCGCAAGCCCCACACCGAACGAACACCAGGACGATCTGAGTGCGATGGCGTGGGTGCAAGAAGAATTGCGCCGTTCGCTCGACGCCGCGCACAAGGCCTTGCGACGCTTCGTCAAGGAAGCCGAAACCATCGCCAGTTCCGACATCGACGCCGTTGACCCGGTGGTGCTGCGCACGGCGCGTTCGCAGATTCACCAGGGCGTGGGCGCGCTCGAACTCGTCGGCCTGCCGACTGCCGCGACTGTGCTGCGTGCGAGCGAAACGGCGGTGCAGCGTTTCGTCAGCAAGCCACAGAAACTGACCTTGTCGGTGGTGGAAGACATCGAGCGCGCCTCGTTTGCCTTGCTTGACTACATCGGCCGCCTTCTGGCCGGAAAACCGGTGTCCACGCTCTCGCTCTTTCCGCAATACCGTGCCGTTCAGGAGGCGGGCGGAGACGACCGGGCGCACCCGGCCGACCTGTGGCCGCTCGACTGGCAATGGCGTGATCTTCCGACCGACCCGAACGCGGCGCCGCGCCACCCCGATGGCGTGACCCATGCGGCCCTGGAGTCGCAGTTGCTGGCGTTCCTGCGCAATGCCGAGCCGATCGCTGCGGCCGGCCGCATGAGCGACATCTGCGCCGGCCTCGGTGCCGGTGCGGCCGAGCCGCAAGTCGCGACGATGTGGAAGCTCGCGTCTGGCGTGTTCGAGGCCCAGGCCCGCGGCCTTCTCGGCTTCGACGTGTTCACCAAACGAGTCGCCTCGCGTCTGCTCGCGCAGTACCGCATCCTGGAGCGTGGTGAGTCCGAGGTCTCGGAGCGCCTTGCACAAGATCTGCTTTTCTTCTGCGCCCAGAGTGCATCGCCTGGCGATGGCCGCAAGGCGCCGCGTGTCGCGGCGGTGCGCCAGGCCTTCGGTCTCGCGCACCACGTGCCGACCGACTACACCAAAAGTGTGCTCGGGCGCTTCGACCCGGCGGTGACCGCGCAGGCGCGCAAGCGCGTTGCGGCGGCCAAGGAAGCCTGGTCGGCCGTCGCCGGCGGCGAGAAGCACCGGCTGGCGGGCCTGGCCGAGCAGTTCGCACTGGTCGGCGAGTCGCTCAAGAAGCTGTTCCCGCTCGGTGAGAGTTTCGCCACCGAGTTGCACCATGCGGTGGCGCAGACGCAGCAGAGCGGCAATGCACCGCCAGCCTCGCTGGCGATGGAGGTGGCCACCAGCCTGCTGTACGTCGAGGCCGCGCTCGACGATGGCGATTTCGACCACCCCGAACAGGCGGAGCGTGTGCGCCGTCTCGCTGACCGTCTCGCCGCCGTGCGCCAGGGCAGCCCGCCCGAGCCACTGGAAGGCTGGATGGAGGATCTGTACCGCCGCGTCTCCGACCGCCAGACCATGGGCAGCGTGGTGCAGGAGTTGCGGGCCTCCTTGTCCGAGGCCGAGAAGTTGATCGACCAGTTTTTCCGCCAGCCCGAAGACCGGCATGTGCTGATTCCGGTGCCGAACCAGTTGTCGGCGATGCGCGGTGTGTTGTCGGTGCTGGGCATGGACCACGCCTCGTCGGCGCTGCTGCGCATGCGCGACGAGGTCGACGGAATGGCCTCTACGGAGGTTGACCCGCAACGCGTCGCACAGGCGGGCGTGTTTGACCGCCTCGCCGGCAACCTCGGCGCGCTTGGGTTTCTGATCGACATGCTCAGCGTTCAGCCGCAAATGGCCAAGTCGCTGTTTACTTACGACGCCGCGACCGGCACGCTGAATCCGGTGATGGGGCGCACGAAGGCGACGGCGCGGTCAGGGGCAGCGCCGGGCACAGCGCCGGTCGAACAGCGCCTGATCGAACAGGCGCAGTCGTTGGCGCTCGCCTCGGCCCGTGATGATGTGTCGACCGCAGAGGTCTCCCGGGATCTGGAGCGCCTGTCGAACGAGGCGCACGCCGCCGATCAACCGGCCTTGGCAGCGACGGTGCTGCGGGCCATGGAAGGGCTGGAGCAGGCCGAAGGGCCCGAAGGGGTTGCCGTCGTGCGTGGGGAATTGTTCGACGCGCTGGTCGATTTCGTGGCGACGGCCTCTGACCCCGTCGGGTTGGGCACGGCCCTGGAGCCGGAAGACCGCACGCTGGTTTCTGCGCCGATCTCGCTCGACTTCAACCTCGATGACGGCGCCACGGCGGTGCCCGGCGTGGCCAATTTCTCGCAGGACAGCGAGATGCGGGAGATCTTTCTCGAAGAGGCGCGGGAAGTGCTCGGTAATGCATCGAGTGCGCATGCCGAGTGGGTCCGCGCGCCCGACAACCTGGATCTTGCGACAACGCTGCGGCGTGCCTTCCACACGCTGAAAGGCAGCTCGCGCATGGTCGGGTTGAAGGAATTCGGCGAAGCCGCGTGGGCCTGTGAGCAACTCTACAACAACCACCTCGCCGATCAGCGCGCGGTACAACCGCCGCTGCTCGACTTCACCGGGTGGAGCCTGAGCTACCTTTCTGAATGGATCGAAGACATCGCTGCCGATCAACCTTCTGCGCACGACGCGCAGAGTGTCGAACGCGCAGCGGCGGCCGTGGGTGAACAGCAGGCCGCCGATGCGTCTGTCGAGCACGCTGACCTGGCCTTGCCGTTCGGCTTCCCGCCTGATTTGCCTTCTGCGGCTGACCTTCACTTCGGCAGTTCGTCGCCGGTCGCTGCCGAATTGGCTTTCGGGCTGGCGTTGCAGGGCGGCGTCGAAGTGATCGAGCCCGGGCTGCCCGGAATGCACGAGTTCCAGGAGCTGTCGTTCGAACTCGACCTCGCTGATCTGGAAGGGCCGCCACTTGCGGACGACAGCGATCTGCTGAGTGAACACGGCGAGTTCGACTTGAGCGTTCCGGCGCTGCTCGAACCCTTCGATGTCCAGCTCACCGAGCCTTTGCCACTGGCCGACTTCATCGAAGAGCAGTCGGTTGACATGGCGTTCGACCTGATCGACCTCGAGCTCGATTTCGGAGACGGACTTGCGGCCGCACCATTTGATCAAGCCGTGACCGTGGCACCGGTGGAAGCTGCGGCCACGGTCGCCGCGAAACCGGTCATCGAATCTGTGGCCACGGACACCGGCGACACCTCGACATCACTGGACGACGAACAGGTCAAGCGCATCGGGCCGCTGCGCATCGGCATTCCGCTGTTCAACATCTATCTCAACGAAGCCGACGAACTGTCGCGCCGGCTGAGCATCGAACTGGCGGAGTGGGCGATGGAGCTCCACCGCCCGATCGGTGAGACGCCGATCGCCCTCGCACACTCGCTTGCTGGCAGTTCTGCAACGGTGGGCTTCGCTGACCTGTCGCATCTTGCCCGCGCCCTCGAACATGCGCAGGCCCGCACCCTCGCGATCGGCCTCGGAACGCTGGACGAAGCCCGCCTGTTCGTCGATGCCGCAGAGGAAATTCGCCACCTGCTGCATCAGTTTGCGGCCGGTTTTCTGAAGGAACCTTCACCCGAATTGCTGGCCCGCCTGGCCGAACACGAGCTCAGCTCGGCGAAGCGTCTGGAAGCCGCGACCGCCGAGGCGGAAACCGCAGTCGGCTTCGCGCCAGCCGCCTTTGTCGCGACGGTCGAGGCGGCACCCTCCCCAGCCGCAACGGGCACGTCCTTTGGCGCGCTCGAATCCCGCTTCGAACCGCTCGGCCTGACCGAACTGAAGCCTCTCTTCGCGCTGCCGGTCGACTCGCCCCGGTTCGCCGTCCCGGGCCACGACCCGATGGACGCCGACGACGCCGACGACGTCATCGACGCTGTCGACGCGGTCGACGACGAGTTGTTTCCGATCTTCGAAGAAGAGGCCGAAGAGTTGCTGCCGGAACTCGCTGCGGCCCTGCGCGACTGGGTTAGGCGCCCAACCGAGGCCGACCCACCGGCAGCCTGTATGCGGGCCCTGCACACGCTGAAGGGCGGCGCGCGGCTCGCCGGTGCGATGCGCCTGGGCGAACTGGCACACCGGCTGGAAACCCGCATCGAACGCGTGCTGGCGAGCCCGCCGGTGGCTGCCGGCGATGTCGAGAAGATGCAGTTGCACGCTGACGGGCTGTCGCAAACCTTCGAGGTGCTGCGCCTGGGCGGCGAGTCCGCCGACGCGCTGGACAATGGGCTCGAGGTGGCGAGGTCCAGCGCTGAACCCGTGTCGGAAGTCTTGTTGCCGGCGCCCGAACTGCCGCTGTTGCTCGACGCCGCGCCCTCAGTCACGGCCACTGCACTCGCAGCGTTGCCGTCGGATTCGGCAAGTGAAGCGGAAGCCTCCGCCGAGGCCCCGACGGCCGGGCACACGAACCAAGCGACCGCTGCGCACGGGCCGGCGCCGGCCTTGGCCGAGATCGACTGGTCGCGTTTCGCACCTGCCGGAACGGCTGCAGCCGCCCGAAAGATGCCTGATCGTCAGCAGGGCGTGCAGTCGGCAGTGCGGGTGCGAGCGCCATTGCTGGACCGCCTGGTGAACCAGGCGGGTGAGGTCAGCATTGCGAGATCGCGCATTCAATCGGGTGTGGGCCAGATCAAGGGCTCGCTCGGCGACCTGACCGAGAACCTGGAGCGGCTGCGTGCGCAATTGCGCGACATCGAGTTCCACGGCGAGATCCAGATGAGCTCTCGGCTCGAAGCCGCCAAGGCGGCCTCGTTGGCCTTCGATCCGCTGGAGTTCGACCGCTTCACACGCTTCCAGGAACTGACGCGAATGATGGCCGAATCGGTCAACGACGTGGCCACGGTACAACGCACCCTGCAGCGTTCGCTTGAAACCACCGAAGACGAATTGGTGGCCCAGGCCCGCATGACCCGCGAGTTGCAGGAAGACTTGCTGCGCACCCGCATGGTCGAGTTCGAAGGCCTGTCGGACCGCCTCTACCGGGTGGTGAGGCAGGCGGCCAAGGAAACCGGCAAGTCGGTGCGGCTCGACATCGTCGGCGGAGCCATCGAGGTCGACCGCGGCGTGCTCGACCGCATGACGGCTTCGTTCGAACACATCGTGCGCAACTGCGTCACGCACGGCATCGAAGCGCCGGAGGCGCGAGCCGTCGCGGGCAAGGACGCCACCGGCGCCATCGTGGTGGCCTTGACCCAGGAGGGCAATGAGGTCGGCATCGAGTTCCGCGACGACGGTGCTGGCCTCGATCTGGAGCGCATTCGTGCCAAGGGTCTGGTGCTCGGCCTGCTCGATGCCAGCCAGCCGGCCAGCGACGCCGAACTGGCCAATCTGATCTTCACTCCCGGCTTCTCGACCGCCGAGGTCGTGACCGAGCTTTCCGGCCGTGGCGTGGGCATGGACGTTGTCCGTTCCGAGGTGAACTCGATGGGCGGGCGCATCGAAACCGCGACCGCCGCCGGGCAGGGCACCTCGTTCCGCTTGATTCTGCCGTTGACCACGGCGGTCACCCAGGTTGTGATGCTGCGCTGTGGCGACACAAACGTCTCGGTCCCTTCGACGCTGGTCGAGGTGGTGC
>CANJKD010000189.1 GCA_947474415.1 Burkholderiales bacterium
ATCGTCAACAAACGCTCCATGGCCGCAGGCTACGCCGGCCTGGACAACGAACTCTTTTACATGGACAAGACCATGATGGTGTTCGGCGACGCGAAGAAGGTGGTAGAGGACATGGTGAAGGCGATCGAGTGACGCTTGGTGCCGTCGCAGTCAGAGGGGCCGGCCATGCCGGCCCTTTTTGAATTGGCGGCCACGACGCGCGGCGTGATGATCGTGAATTGCGAGAGATCGGATACGCGCCGCTAGGTTTCGAAACATCCGGTGGCCCGCCGCGTGCAAATACCGCGCGTGGCTGCGGAGGCCGCCTGGCAACCGCCTCCGTTGGTGTCCCCCGGTGTCAGCTGAGGGCCGACACCTCCTCCTTGACCTCACTGCGCCGGTCACCCGCCGCCCTCCGCAGCGGGCTGCGTGCCCGCCTGCGAACGTATCGAAGACTTGAGAGTGTGTGACTTTTTCAAACCTGCTCCCTCTCCCCAAAGGGGCGACGGAGAAAAAGTAGCCACTTCGAAAAATTCACAGACTCTGCGTGGTCCGGCGCAACGCCCACCGGAACTGAACCGATGCGTTCGAACGCAACTTGGTATGAGATGTGCCAATTCCGGAGCGCTGAACGAATAGGACGCAGTGCTCGAGGAATTTTGGGTTCATCATCCCCGCGACTGAAGAAGACGCGGCAATCGCCGCAGGCATCGCGGCCGACCCCGACACTTACGAAGTGCCGTCCGAAGAGATCGCCCGGATGCGCCCGCTGCGGGGCCGCCCGCGCGTGGCGAGCCCCAAGGCCGCGCTGACGATGCGCGTCGACGCCGAGGTGCTCGACGCCCTCAAGGCCAGCGGCCCCGGCTGGCAGACGCGGGTGAACGAGCTGCTGAAAGACGCCGTGCGGCGTGGCCGCATCTGAGGCGGCTTCCGGTGCCGTCACGGCCGCCCCGCGCTGCCGCAATGGCGCCGCGTCACCCCCAGTATTACAATCAATCGACCCGTATTCAAAGGCGCCCGCCATGACCCTCACCGTCCGCCTCGATTCCGCCGTCGAATCCGCGCTCGAACGCTATTGCGCCGAGCGCGGCGTGACCAAGAGTCTGGTCGTGCAAGAGTGCCTGGCCGGCTACCTGCTGGCCGACCAGGCGCAGGCCGGCAAGGTGGCAACGGCCGAGCGCGCCGCCGCCGAGCCCCAGGTCAGCGACAACTACAAGGCCTTCGCCGAGGCCGGGTTGATCGGTGGCATCGCGTTGGGTCACGGTGCCGACAAGGCCGCCGTTCGCGCCCGCATTGCCGAGAGCTTCGCCCAACGCAAGACGCGCCGGGGCGGCGTTTGACGGCCGCACGGTCGCGCCGCCCCCCCGCATCCTCGCGGGCGGCGAGCACGCCGGTGCTCATCGACACCGGCTTTCTGGTGGCCTTGTTCGACCGGCTCGATCCCCACCACCATGCGGCTTCGCGCTGGATGGCCGCGAACCAGTCGCCGCTGCTCACCGTGACGCCGGTTCTGTCCGAGGCCGCGTTCTTTCTGCCGGTGCGCTTGCGCGTCGCGCTCGCCCAGATGGCGGCGCGCGGCCTGATTCAGGTGCGCCAGCCCGATGCCGGCGGCTACGCGCGCATGGCCCAGTTGTTCGAGAAGTACGCCGACCAGAACCCCGACTGGGCCGACCTCGAACTCGTCTGGCTCGCCGAAGCCACCGGCATCAACCGCATCGCCACGCTGGACGTGGCCGAATTCAGCGTCTATCGCATCAACGGCCGCAAGCGCTTCGAACTCGAACTGCTGCGCTGAACCAGGAACTGCGCGCGACGCTCGCGAACCGCGAAATACGCCCGGCCCCCGCTACGCCGCCAGCAGCGTCGCCACCTCCGCCGCCGAGCGCACGCCGAGCTTCGCATAGACCCGCGCGCGGTGAACCTCGACAGTGCGCACCGACACATGCAGCTCGTCGGCGATCACCTTGTTGAGCTTGCCGGCGGCCACGCGCAGCATCACCTCGTGTTCGCGTTCGGTCAGGCTGGCCAGGCGCGCGCTGCGCTCCTCGGCACGCGTGTCGGTCTGGTGCATCGCGGCGTCCACCGCCAGCGCCTGCTCGACGCGGTCGGCCAGCGCGTTGTCGCCATACGGCTTTTCCAGGAAGTCGAAGGCGCCGTTGCGCAGCGCGTCCACCGCCATCGGAATGTCGCCATGGCCGGTCAGGAACAGCACCGGGTTGCGCAGGCGCCGCGCCACCAGTTCGTCGAACACGCGCAGGCCCGACATCGGCTCCATGCGGATGTCGAGCAGGAACACGCCGCGCAGCGGGCGCGGTGTGGCGTCCACCGTGGCCAGCAGTTCGGCGCCGGTGGCGCTGGCGCGCACATCGAGCCCGCGTGAGCCGAGCAGGAAGCCGATGGCGTCGAGCACGGCGGCTTCGTCGTCGAGCAGGTAGACGATGCCGGCAGGCCTTTGGGCTTCGGTCATGGGTGGGTCTCCACGGCGCCGGGCGCGGCGTTGGCGGCGTCCTCGGGTGAGTCGACCGTCAGTTGCAGATCGACCGGCAGCGTCATCGAGAACCAGGCGCCGCCGCCCGGCGCTTCGGTCGCGTCGAGCGCACCCTGATGCGCTTCGAGGATCGAACGGCAGATCGCCAGCCCCATGCCCATGCCTTCGCTCTTGGTGGAATAGAACGGCGCACACAGCGCCTCGATGCGCCGGCCCTGCAGGCCGGGGCCGCTGTCACGCACGTCGATGCGCACGAAGCGCTGGTTGGGGGTGCTCCGCGTTCGCGCTTCGATCATGCGCGGCCGGTCTGGCGCCTCGGGCTGCTCGCCGAGCGCATCGCAGGCATTGCGGATCAGGTTGATGACGACTTGTTCGATCAGCACCGCATCGGCCACCACGCTCGGCAGTTGTGGGTCGAGCGCCAGCGTGAGCCGCACGCGCTGGCGCGCCAGTTCGCGCTGCAGCAGCGCGGCGGCGCCTTCGACCACCCCGTTCAGCGCGCAGGCTTCGAGGCGCGGCTCGCGCCGCGTCAGGAACTCGCGGATGCGCTGCACGATGCGCCCCGCATGCGCTGCCTGTTCGCCCAGGCGCTGCAGCGCGCGCAGCACCAGCGGGTCGATGGGCGGCGTGGCGTTGACGCGCTGCAAGGAGTTGAGCACGCCGGCGTTGTAGCTGGAGATGGCGGTCAGTGGCTGGTTCAGCTCGTGCGCCAGCGTCGACGCGATCTCGCCCAGCATCGTGAGCCGCGCGTGGTGCGCCATGGTGTCGGTCTGGCGGCGTTCGCGCTCTTCGAGGCGCTTGCGCTCGGTGATGTCGAGGATCGAGCCCATCCAGCCGATGTGCCGGCCGCGCGCATCGACGAGTGGCGCCTCGAACAGGATCACGTCGATCGGCCGCCCCTCGCGGTGGCGCCAGCGCGTTTCATAGCCACCGCGCGGCGCATCGCCGGCCATGTTGCGGCGATGCCGCAGCATCGAGGCCTCGATGGAATCGGACGGCCAGTAAGGCATCGGTGGCAGCAGGCCGTGCAGTTCCTCGGGCGCGTAACCGACCATGTCGGCGAGCGCGCGGTTCACGTACAGCACGCGGCCGTTGAGGTCGCGCGCGCGCAGGCCGACAGTGAGCGAGTCTTCCATCGCACTGCGCCACGCGGCTTCGGTGCGCCACGCTTCCTCGGCGCGCGACACGTCCATCACCTGGCGCCGCAGCAGCCAGGTGATGGCGGCGATGAGCACCACGAAGCCGGCCACCATCGCCACGGGCAAGCTGCGGTACCAGGGCGTGATGCGGTCGCGTGCAATCAGCTCCAGGTAGCCATCGTTGACCGTGGGCTCCAGGCTGATGCGGTGCGACTGGCGCGGGCGGCCCGCTTGGCCAACACCACCGGCGCGCGCTTCGCGGCCGTCGGTGGTGGACGCCATCACGTCACCGAAACTGTCGACCAGCCGCACGTCGTATTTGCGCGCAAGCCACCACGGTACCGTCTGGCGCAGCATGTCGCTGGGCGAATAGCGCGCCACCAGCGCACCGCCCGTGGCCAGCGGCGCGCGCAAGTGGCCCGACAGCCCCGCGCCGGCCAGGCTGGGCAGGTCGGGCCGCAGCCACTGCTCGGGTACATGGGCGACGATGCGGTTGGCGGCATCCAGCCAGGTCAAGCCGACCCAGAAGCGGCGCAGGCCTTGCTGCACCTCCGGTAGCGCGGCCAGGGTCTCTGGCGCAGGGTTGCGGCGCGCCAGGACGGCGGCAAATTCATCCAGCAGCACGGCCTCGCGTTCGATGCGCGCGCTGACCTGGCTTTGCAGCGAAAGCGCATCGGAGATCAACTCGGTGCGCTGCTCGTCGAGCTCGGCCTGCTCGGTGCTGCGCAGCCAGGTCAACACCGCCGCCACGAAGGCCAGCGAGATCAGCAAGGGCAGCGCCCACAGCCCGCGCCGCAGCGCAGGGCGTGGCGGCACGGCCAGCGCCGGGCGCGGCGGCGGCGTCATGGCGCCGGGTTGCGGCGCGGTGGCGGGCGTGCGCGGAAGCGCGGGGGCAGGCATGCGTGGAAGTCTAGGCGTGCACCGCGGCCCGGCAAGCCGGTGTGCAGCGCGAAATGTGGAACTCCACAATTTGCGGCCACACGGGCTTGCGCACAGAATCGCCGCCAACAAAAGCAGGCATTCAGGCACGCGGAGGCAAGCACCGTGCCGAATGCCATTCACCGGCACCCTGGTCCGCCTGCCGGCACGGTGAACCCGGACCGTTCCCGCTCATCCCCAGGAGACTCGCACCATGAACCTCACCCCCCGCCGTGCCGTGCTGGCCGCCGCTGCCCGGTTCGCTTTCGCCGTGCTGGCGCTGACGCCTGCGTTGGCGCTCGCCCAGGCGCCGATCATCATCAAGTTCAGCCATGTGGTCGCGCCCGACACGCCGAAAGGCAAGGGCGCGCAGCGCTTCAAGGAGCTTGCCGAAGCCGCGACCCAAGGCCGCGTCAAGGTTGAGCTCTACCCGAACAGCCAGCTCTACAAAGACAAGGAAGAACTCGAGGCGCTGCAGCTCGGTTCGGTGCAGATGCTGGCCCCGTCGCTGGCCAAGTTCGGCCCGCTGGGCGTGAAGGAATTCGAGGTCTTCGACCTGCCCTTCATCTTCAAGGACCAGGCCGCCTTCCGTGCCGTGACCGACGGCCCGGTCGGTGCCGACCTGTTCAAGAAGCTCGAACCCAAGGGCATCCAGGGCCTGGGCTACTGGGACAACGGCTTCCACATCATGAGCGCGAACAAGCCGCTTCATGGGGTGGCCGACTTCAAGGGCCAGAAGATGCGCATCCAGAGCTCGAAGGTGCTCGACGCCCAGATGCGCGCGCTCGGCGCGATCCCGCAGGTGATGGCGTTCAGCGAGCTCTACTCGGCGCTGCAGTCGGGTGTGGTCGATGGCACCGAGGGCGTGCCGTCGAACTTCTACACGCAGAAGATTTATGAAGTGCAGAAGCACATCACGCTGTCGAACCACGGCCACCTGGCCTATGCGGTGATCGTCAACAAGAAGTTCTGGGACGGCCTGCCGGCCGACATCCGCAGCACGCTCACCGGCGCGATGCGAGACGCCACCACCTACGCCAACGCCATCGCCACGACCGAGAACGCCGACGCGCTCGACAAGATCAAGGCGAGCGGCAAATCCACGGTCTACACGCCGACAGTGGCCGAGCTCGCCGAGTGGAAGAAGGCACTGATGCCGGTGCACAAGGAAATGGAAGCGCGGGTCGGCAAGGCGACGATCGAGGCCGTCTACAAGGCCGCCGGTTTCGTCGCACCGAAGTGAACG
>CANJKD010000190.1 GCA_947474415.1 Burkholderiales bacterium
CTGGTGCAGCCAGGCGCGGTCAAGCGGTTCGAGCGAGATCAGCGGCGGCAGCGTGTCGGGCTGCGACGTCTTCTCGCGGTGGAACGACGAGATCGGCTGGCCGCTCACGCGGTACACCTCCAGCGCGCGCAGGATGCGTTGCTGATCGGCCGGCGGCAGGCGGGCGGCGGTGACGGGGTCGAGCCGCTGCAACTCGGCGTAGAGCTTGTGCAGGCCCTTGCGCTCGAGCTCGTCAGCGAGCTTGGCGCGCACCGCGCGGTCGGCTGCAGGCATCGCGTCCAGCCCCTCGAACAAGGCCTTGAAATAGAGCATCGTGCCGCCGACCAGCAACGGCCAATGGCCGCGCGCGTGGATCTCGCCGATCAGTCGCTGCGCATCAGCCACGAAGCGCGCCGCCGAGTAGGCTTCCGAGGGGTCGATGATGTCGATCAGGTGGTGCGGCACGCGTTCGCGCTCTGCAGGCGTCGGCTTGGCGGTGCCGATGTTCATGGCGCGGTACACCAGCGCCGAGTCGACGCTGATGATCTCGACCGGGCGGGTGGCTTGGCCTGCGGCGGCAATGGCCAGGGCGGCGGCGGTCTTGCCCGAGGCCGTGGGGCCGGCGAGGCAGAGGCAGGGCAGGGTGGGTGTCATCGGGTGCGGTTAGGGTCAATGCGGGCGTTCAAGGTCTGCGTGTTCTTTGATTGGGTTGGCGCCCTCTCCCTCAGGGAGGGGGCAGGGGTGACGGCGGGCGTCGCGAAGCGTCGCGCTTGCTGCAGTGTCGCAGTGTCGTAGTGTCGCCCCTCACCCCAGCCCTCTCCCCAACGGGGCAAGGGAGCCCACCGGTGGCGCGGCGGGTTCGTCATCGCGCTGGATCAGCGTCCACGCCACCGTGGCCAGCAGGATGCTGAACAGGCCGATGCCCAGTGTCATCGGCAGCACCGAATGGCCGAGCGTATGGCCGAGCCATTGGCCGACGCCGAAGGCCGTGAGCATCATCGCAAAGCCTGACAGCGATGCGGCGGTGCCGGCCTTGTCGGGGAACGGGCCGATGGCGCCGACCTGGCCACAGGGCTGGTGCACGCCGTGGCCGATCGCGAACAGCCATTGCGGCAGCATGATGGCCCAGACCGATTCCACGCCGGCCAGGCTCAGCGCCGCCATGCTCAGGCCGCCGGCGAGCGAGAACCAGGCGCCGCGCTTCACCGCGCCGCGCAGGCCGTGGCGCAGCAGCAGGCGCCGGCACAACCAGGTGCCGGCGATGTAGGCCATCGAACTCGTCGCCAGGATCGCGCCATACGCCAGCGGCGAGCTGCCGAGCACGTTGATGAACACGAACGACGAGCCCGCGAGCATGAAGAACAGCCCGCCAAAGGTGCATCACAGCAGCGCCACCCAGGCGCGGAAGGTCGGGTGGCGCAGCACCACGCCCCAGTTGTGCAGCAGCGGCCCGAGGCGCGTGGCCTGCGGGTTGCGGCGCGGCACGGTTTCCTCGAAGCGCAGCGCGACGAACGCCAGCGTGCCGGCGCCGAACAGCGCGGTGGCCATCAGCGTGGCCGGCCAGCCGAACCCCTGCGCCAGCGCCGCGCCGATGACCGGGCACAGCATCGCGATCACGCCCAGCCCGGTGAGCGCCCGCGACATCACGCGTGCCCCTTCGTGCGGCAGGAACAGGTCGCGCACCACGCTGCGCCCGCAGGTCACGGCGCTGGCCATTGCAGCCCCCTGGACGGCCCGCCACGCCACCAACGCGTCGATGCTGGCACACAGGGCGCTGGCGATGCTCGCAGCCGTGTACAGCGCCATGCCGGCCAGCAGCACGGGGCGGCGGCCGAAGCGGTCGGCGAGCGGGCCGCACACCAGCTGCGCGGCGCCGAAGCAGAAGATCAGCGCCGACAGCGTCAGCTGCGCGCTCGCGAGGCTGGCGCCCAACTCGCGCTGGAGCAGCGGCAGGGCGGGCAGGTACAGGTCGGTGGTGATGGGCTGGAGGCCCAGCAGCAGCGTGAGCATCATGACCACGGTGACCGGGGCCATGCCCGCACGCGCGGCGGAAGGAGAAGGCATGGCCCCAGGGTAGCAGGCGCGGTGGTGAGGTGGCGCGGTGGCGCGGTGGCGCGGCCCAGGGCACGGTCGTGGGAGCGCCACGGGCGTGCCGGCCACCGCCGCGATACTTTCCGCAAATTGCTCAGGCTGATGCTGACAAAGCAGGCACAGGCGTTGAAGGGTTGCGACGATATGGTTCGTCTGGCGATCGCCTTCGGTCCTTTTGTTCGATGGCGCAATGTTGAAGAGCAGTACGGTCAATTTGTCGATGTCAGCGGCCCGCCTCGGCCTGCAACCTGCCGGTACGGGCTTCTTCGAGCACCACGGCGCCTGGGCACCTGGCGTGCGCCTGTTCCGGGCGCTGAACTTCCGCGCCAAGGCACTGATCATTTCGGCGGTGCTTCTGGTACCGATTGCGCTTCTGGCCTGGAATTTCCTCTCGGCCAAGGCCGAAGCCATCGAGTTCTCGGCCAAGGAGCGCATCGGCGTCACCTACCTGCGCGACACCGTGCCGCTCGTCAAGCTGGGTCAGCAATACCGTTTGCAGGCCTTGCAGGCGCAAGCGAAGGGTGCCGCGACGCCTGAACTGGCTGAAGCCCGCCAGGCGCTCGATGCCCAGGTGGCCAAGCTCGACGCCACTGAAAAGGCGGTGGGCGGTGAGCTCGGCACGGCCAAGGCACTGGCCGCCATGAAGGCCGCCGCCAACTCCGCTGCGGCTGCAACCGCCGACAAGACCTTGAAGGCGCACACCGCACACATCGATGCCGTGTTGGCGTTGATCGGCCAGGCCACGGACGGCTCGAACCTGACGCTCGACCCGGACATGGACACCTACTACCTGATGGATGGCGCGCTCGGCGCCTTGCCCATCCTCGTCGAGTCGACCGCCAAGCTGCGCGTCACGACGGCGGCGGTGGCGGCTTCGGGCAAGCCGGCCACGGAAGCCGTGCAGCGCATCATCACGTCATCGGCAGCCGGAACCGAGTTGGTCGAACGCCGCGTCATGGCCGCACTGGACAAGATCTATGGCGTCCACCCTGAGTACAAGGCCGAGTTCAAGGCCGACGACTTGGTGCCGCAACTCGCTGCATTCCGTGAGTTGGCGGTGTCCGGCAAGGCGCAAGCACCCACCTTGATGGCCAGGGGCACGGCACAGGTCGAGGCGATGGTTGCGCTGCAAACCCGGATGGTGGACCGCCTCGACGACCTGCTGCAGGCACGCGTCGACGGCATGCTGGTCCATCGCAACCTGACGATGCTGACCCTCGCCATCGCGCTGCTGATTGGCGGCTACCTGCTCTATTCCTTCTACCTCGTCACTCAGGGCGGGCTGAACGAAGTGAAACGCCATCTGCTAGCGATGACCGGTGGCGACCTCACCACCCGCCCGAACCCGCGGGGCAAGGACGAAGCCACTGCGCTGATGCTGTCGCTGCACGACATGCAGGCCTCACTGCGCAAGATCGTCTCGCAGGTGCGCGGCTCGTCGGATTTGATCGTCCACGCCAGCAGCGAGATCGCTGCCGCCTCCATGGACCTGTCGGCACGCACCGAGCAGACTGCCGCCAACCTCGAACAGAGCGCCGCGTCGATGGCACAGACTTCCTCGACCGTGAAGCACACGGCCGACAACGTGCGCGAGGCCGCGCAGGTGGCCTCCCACAACTCGCAGTCGGCGGTACGCGGCGGCGCGGTGATCAATGCCGTGGTCAGCACGATGCAGGAAATCAATGCCTCGTCGAAGAAGATCGGCGAAATCATCGACACCATCGACGGCATTGCCTTTCAGACCAACATCCTGGCGCTCAACGCTGCCGTGGAGGCGGCGCGGGCCGGCGAGCAGGGCCGAGGTTTCGCGGAGGTGGCCGGCGAAGTGCGCAGGCCGCGCGCGAGATCAAGACCTTGATCACCACCAGGGTCGAGAAGGTCGAGTCGGGCACCAACATCGTGAAGGTGCGCGGGCGAGACCATGCAGGAACTGGTTGTCAATGCCAAGCGCATGAACGACCTGCTGGCCGCGATCTCAACCGCTGCCTCCGAGCAGAGCAACGGTGTGGCGCAGGTGGGCACGGCCGTGAGCGACCTGGACCGCATGACGCAACAGAACGTCGCACAGGTGGAGCAGACCGCCGCAGCGGCCGCGGCGTTGAAAGACCAGGCCGTCAGCCTGGCCGGCGAGGTCGCCAAGTTCAGGATGCCAGCCGGCCAGCATTGACATTTTTCCGGCGGCTGGGCAAGGCTCAAGTGGCTCGCTACAGTGCGCCATGCCCTTACGTCATGACCCCGCCCGGATCGCTGAATTGCAGCGAATCGCGATCCTCGACTCCTCGCCGGAGCGCGCCTACGACGACATCACGCGCCTGCTCGCCACGACGCTGGCGGTGCCGATCACGATGGTCAACCTGCTCGATGAAGAGCGCGACTGGTTCAAGTCCTGTGTCGGCCTGCAGCAAACCCAGTCGCCCAGGGTGACCTCGTTCTGCGAGGCCTTCTTTCACACCGAAAGCGACCTGATCGTCGGTGAAGACACGCTTGCCGACGCACGGTTCTCGGCCCATCCGCTGGTCGTCGGCCGGCCTTTCATCCGCTTCTATGCGGCAGCCCGCTTGATGGTCAGGGACCAGACCGTCGGAACGCTGTGCGCCTACGACATCGTGCCGAGGCGGATCACGCCCGAGCAGGTGGAGCAGATGCGCACCATGGCGGGTGCGGTGATCGAGCTGCTGGGCGAGCGCGCCGCATCGGCCTGACCCAGCGCGCCGCGCCGGCCTGACCCAGCGCGCCGACTCACACGGCGGCAGCGAAGCCTTCGTCCATGCGCAGGTAGCGCCACTGGCCGGTCGGCAGGTCGCCCAGCATCACGGTGCCGATGCGCACCCGTTTCAGGCCCAGCACCTGCAAGCCGACCGCTTCGCACATGCGCCGGATCTGGCGCTTCTTGCCCTGCCGCAGCACGAAGCGCAGCTGGTCGTCGTTGACCCATTCGACCTGCGCCGGCCGCAGTGCCTCGCCGTCGAGTTCCAGGCCGTGGCGCAGCAGAACGAGTGATTCGCCGGGCAGCCGTGCGTTGCCGGGCAGCGCGACCCGCACCAGGTATTCCTTCTCGATGTCGGTGTCCTCACCGACAAGCTGCTTGGCCACGCGGCCGTCTTGCGTCAACACCAGCAGGCCGACCGAATCGATGTCGAGCCGACCGGCCGGCACGAGGCTGCGCAGGTGCTCGCGCAGGAAGCGCGTGCCCGAGTGGTCTTCGCGCCACTGGTTCTGCGGCGTCACCAGCACCACAGCCGGCTCGTAGCCGTCTTCGGCCTGGCCGCTGACATAGCCGACCGGCTTGTTGATGAGCACCGTGACGCGCTGCGCCTGCTGGTATTTGGCCTTCGCATCGACCGTGACGCGCTGGCCTGGCAGCACGCGCGAGCCGAGTTCCTTCACCACCTGGTCGTCGACGCGCACCCAGCCCTGCGCGATCCATTCATCGGCCTCGCGCCTGGACGCGATGCCGAGCTCGCTCATGCGCTTGGACAGCCGCATGCTGCCGGGCAGGTGCTGCTGCGGCTCGCGGTCGTCGCGGTCGTCGTCATCGTGATCGCGATAGGCCCGCTGTGGCTGCGGGCGGGGCGACCGCGGGCGCGCGGGTTCTGGCCGGAACGCTTGCTGCTGCTGCGGCGGCGGTTCGCGTTCAGGGCGCTGGCCGAATGCGGTGTTGACGGGCGCGCCGTGGGCGGGGCTCGGGC
>CANJKD010000191.1 GCA_947474415.1 Burkholderiales bacterium
CATCGACCTGCAATGCGACCATGAGGCCCAGCAGTTCGATGTATTTCCTGGCATCGCCGCGCAGCATCGCCAAGCCGCGGTGCAGGTCCAGGCCTGGCACGTCGCCCAGCCGCGTCAAGGTGACCTGGAGGCTGGCATCTCTGGCATGCCAGACCGTCTTGTCGGGTTTGACAAGCAGGTCTGGCGGCGGCCGAAGATCGAGCGGCTGCGCGCCGGCCGGCTGCGCCGCGCCCGCACTCGGCGCCAACCACTTGAGCAATGCCAGGTGCAGCGTTTGTGGCAAGACCGGTTTGGTGATGACGTCGTTCATGCCGGCATCGCCGCAGAGCCGGCGGTCCTCTTCGAAGACATTGGCCGTCAGCGCCAGGATCGGTATCGACTGCCAGCCCGGCAGCGCACGGATCGCGCGGGCCGCATCCACGCCACCCATCACAGGCATCTGCATGTCCATCAACACCAGGTCGAAGCGGCTGCTGCCCGCTTTCTGCAGTGCCTCGAGCCCGTCGACGGCGGTCTCCAGCACCAGCCCGGCATGTTCCAGGATGGCCACCGCCACTTCCCGATTGACCTCGTTGTCCTCGACCAGCAAGATCCGGGCGCCGGCATGACGCTGCCGCAGCTGGGTTTCAAGCGCCGACATATCGGTCGGTGCGGGTCTGATCGACAGCACGCCGGGCGCGTCGGCCAAGCCGGCTTGCACCACCACGCTGAACCAGAAGGTGCTGCCGACACCGGGCTGGCTGTCGACCCCGGCATCGCCACCCATCAACCGGGCCAGGCGCCGCGTGATGGCCAGGCCCAGGCCGGTGCCGCCATGCCGGCGCGTGGTCGACGAGTCGGCTTGCTCGAACGCCTGGAACAAGCGGGGCAGCACGTCCGGGGCGATGCCGGCACCGCTGTCCTGGACCGAAAAGCGCAGCCGCAGCTGGTTCGCGTCCTGCTGCAACAGACCGACACGCAGATGGATCTGGCCGCGCTCGCTGAACTTGATGGCGTTGCCGGCGTAGTTGAGCAAGGCCTGGCGCAGGCGCGTGGGGTCGCCGAGCAGCCACCTCGGCGCGCCCTGGGCATCGATCTCGATCTGCAGCCCCTTGGCCCGTGCCGACTCGGCCACGATGGCGCGCACGCCCTCCAGCACGTCGAACAGGTCAAAATTGATGGCCTCCAGTTGCACCCGGCCGGACTCGATCTTGGACAGGTCGAGGATGTCGTCGATGACACCCATCAGGTGGCGGCCGGCCCGTTCGATCTTTTCCAGCCGCGTGGCCTGTTCCGGTGTGGCGCCGGCGCGTTTCAGCAGATGGGTCAGGCCGAGGATGGCGTTCATCGGCGTGCGGATCTCGTGGCTCATGTTGGCCAGGAAGCTGCTCTTGGCCTGGTTGGCCGCTTCGGCCCGCAGCGTGGCGCTCGCCAGCAGTGCCGTGCGGTCGGTCACCAGCTCTTCGAGATGGTGACGGTGCCGGTCCAGTTCCGCGTTCACGCGCCTCGACTCGGTCACGTCCTCTTGCAGCGACACATAGTGGCTGATCGTGCCGTCGGGTTGGCGCAAGGGCGTCATCACGACGTATTCGACATACTCGCCGCCATCCTTGCGGCGGTGGATAACTTCACCCTTCCAGGGCTCGCCGGCGGACCGCGCCTGCTCCAGGGCGGCCAGCTGCTCGAGCGGCGTGTTCTCCGATCGGAGAAAGTCGGCGTTGCGGCCGACGACTTCATCGCAGCTGTAGCCGGTGGTGAGCACAAAGGCCCGGTTGACGTACTCGATGCGTGAATCGGTGTCGGTGATGACCACACTGTCGTGGTTCTGCTCCACGGCAAACGACAGCTTGCGCAGCTCGCTCTCGGCCAGCTCGCGCGCTGCCAGTTCGCGGTGCAACTTGTCATTGGCCTGCAGCAGGCGCTGGCGGTCGATCGCATGGTCGATGCTGTAGGGCAAGACGTCGAGGTATCCCGCCTGCTTGCGGATGTAGGCTTGTGCGCCGAGCCGGACGGCGGCCAGCGCCACGGCATCGTCGTCCAGGCCCGACAGCACCAGGAAGGGCGGCACGGGCAGCCCGCGCCGCTGCGCATCGCGCACGAAGTCCAGGCCGTTCTTGTCGGGCATGCGCAGGTCGATCAGCAGCAGATCGTAGAGCGGCGCCTGGCGCAGCCGCAGCAGCGCTTGCTGGCAAGTCTGCACAACTTCCACCACCAGATGCGGCGCGGTCTCGGCCAGCCGGCTGCGCGTCAGCTCGATGTCCCAGACCTGGTGCTCGACATACAGGATGCGCCGGGCGGGGTCGGCGTAGTTGCCCACGGCACGCAGGCGGCGTTGTTCGCGCAGCACCTTGTGCAAGCGGTCGGGCAGTTCGTCCAGGTAGCAGGCCCGCTTGGGCAGGTAGTCGGCCGCCCCCAACTGCAGGGCCTGGCGCACCAGCTGTTCATCGCCGACGCCGGTCACCATCACCACCGGCAAACTGGTCTCGGCCAGCAGCAGGTGTTTCAGGACGTCCAGACCGTTCATGTCGGGCAGTTGCTGGTCCAACAGCAAGAGGTCGAAATGGCCTTCGCGCAGCCGCGCCAGGCACTGCTGCCCGTTGCCCACGATTTCGAGCTCCACCTCGGGCGCGTGGTCGGCCAGGTGCGCGCGTGTGAGGTCGGCATCGATGAGGTTGTCTTCGGCATAGAGCAGGCGCATGGCGGACCTCATGGCGAGAAGGAAGAAGAAATGGGTGCCAAGGGCAGCCGATTGACCCCGAGCCAGAAGTTCTTGATGTGCCCGACCGTGTCGACAAAGGCGTCGAAGCTCAGCGGCTTGACCACGTAGCCGTTGGCGCCCAGGGCATAGGCGCCGTTGACGTCGGCCGCCTCACAGGAGTTGCTCAGCATCAACACCGGGACCAGCCGCCACACCGGGTGGAGGCGAGCCTGGCGCAACACCTCCAGGCCGTGCACCAGCGGCAGGTTCAGGTCGAGCAGCACCAGCAGCGGCAGCTCGGGGTCGGCCGGGCTGCCATGGCGCTGAACATAGGCCAGTGCCTCGGCGCCGTCACGGCAGACGCGCAAGGGGTTGGCGACCTGGTTGTCGATCAGGGCCTGAACCACGAAGTCGATGTCGATCAGGCTGTCTTCGACCAGCAGGATGGGGCGCACGCTGGCCGCCGGCACCGGGTCGTTCAGCAGAATTTTCATGGTGTTGCGGCGACGGCCGCCAGCTTGGGCAGCGTGACGGAGAACAGCGCGCCCTGGCCGGGTGCGCCGGTGGCCTGGATGCTGCCGCCCAGGGTGTCGACCACCTTCTTGACAATCGCCAGGCCCGCGCCCGTGCCCTCGAAGGCCTCGGCGCGCACCAGCCGGTTGAACAACAGGAACATGCGGTCGTGGTACTGCGGGTCGAAGCCGATGCCGTTGTCGCTGACGACGATCTGCCACTGCGCGGCTTGCTCCTCGGCCCGGATCGTGACGCGCGCTGGCGTGGCATTGCGGCTGAACTTCAATGCGTTGTCGATCAGGTTGCTCATGACCTGCGTCAGCCCGGTCTCCCAACTGTGCAGCGTGGTGCGGGGCAGTTGCACCTTCACCTGCACGCCGCGCTCGGCAATGTCCAGGCTGCGGTCCTGCAGGATCGTCGCCACCAGGGCACGCAGGTCGACGTCCCCGTACACCACGGGCTCGGTGTCGAGCCGCGCGAAGCCCAGCAGGTCGTCGATCAGCCGGTCGAGGTTGCGCGCCGCGCCCAGGATCTGGCCGACGCAGAACCCGGCACGCTCGCTCAAGGCCGCGGCGTGCTTGCGCACCAGTTCCTCGGAATAGCCGGCGATGCCGCGCAACGGCGCCTTCAGGTCGTGCGAGACGGTGTAGGCAAAGGCCTTGAGGTCCTCGTTGCGCAGCCGCAGCACCTGCTCGGCCTGCTGCAGTTGCAGCGAAGTGTCCTCGAGGTCGGTGTAGAGCGCGACGATGCCGGTGTTGCAGTCTATCAGCTCCTGGTTGACGCGCAGCAGCTCGCTGTCGCGCTGCTGCACCAGCTCGAGCGCGGCCAGCAGGGCCTGGTTCTGGCTGCGCATGTCGTCCAGCGGCGAGTTGACATGCTGGCTGGTCAAGGACAGTGCGATGCCCTGGGCGCGTTCGGGCGTGACGGGCCCGTCCTCGGCCGGCAGCCACTTGACCAGCGTGACGCGGGTGCCCGCGCCGGGCCGGCTGTCGATTCTCAGGGCGTCGAGCAGGCGCTGGCTGCCTACAAGACCTGTCGCCTGGCCCGCGGCAGGGCCGGCGAGCATCGCTTCGGGGTTGGCGATGCCTGGCCCCTGGTCGCGCACGACGACGGTCAGCGAAGCGCGCGGCAGCGCCAGGTCGACGCTGAACTCGGCCTCGCCGCCGTGCCCATGCTGCAAGGCGTTGCGGGCGACCTCCGACACCGCAGTGCTGATGCGGGTCTGGTCCTGGCGGTCGAACCCCAGCAATTCGGCCGCCAGCCGCGCGCGTTGCCGGCAACGCACAACGTCCAGGTCGTAGCGGATCTCGACACGCGACAGCAGCTTCACGGTGCCGCCTGTGGGCCGTGCACGGCGTTCGAGGCCGCGACCCGCGCCACCACCACGGTGCTGTCGTCACGCGGACGCTGGTGGTCGCGGTACAGCATGCCGGCGATCAGCGCCGGGTCGCGGTCGGCCAGGCCGGGGTAGGCCGCCAGCGACCAATGCGCGGCCAGTCCGTCGGAATGCAGCACCATCAGCCCGCCCGCCGGCCAGGGGTAGGGGTAGACCTGGATCTTGCGCGCCTCGACGCCGGCCGTGCCGTTGTGCGACAGCATGTGGCGGTTGCGGCCCCCGTCCAGCAGCCGCCCGCTGAGGTTGCCGACGCCGACGAAGTGCACCAGACCGGTGGCCGCCACCCATTCGGCCAGCGCCACCGCGGCGCCGCGGGTACCGCGCAAGCCGGCATGGATCAGCTGCAGCAGTGGCTCCAGCGGGCGCTGGGCGTTCTGCTCGAACAGCGCCACCGCCAGCGCCGACGCGGCTGCGGCGTCCGGGCCATGGCCCAGGCCGTCGACCAGCAAGAAGCGGGTGGACAGCGGGCCATACCGCACCGCCCAGGCGTCGCCGTTTTCCGTTTCACCCTGCACCGGCAGGCACACCGCGCCCAGCGCCAGCGCGGGCGGCACGGCGGGCGGCGCGTCGCGCCAGAGCCGGCTCAGCACAGCCGTGCCCTGGCCCGGTGCGCTGAAGATGTCGAAGGTCGACGACTGCCTGCGGATCGCACCCAGGCCGGTGCCGGCGGTGCCGGCGCTGGAGTGGCCATCGCGCAGGCACAGCGCCACGTTGGCGATGCCGGGGCCGCGGTCCAGGCTCAGGATCTCCAGCCCGGTGGCGTCGGCCTGCAGCAGCGGCGTGAAGACCAGTTCGCCGCCCGCACCAAGGCTGTGCTTGACCAGGTTGGTGGCGAGCTCGGTCGCCACCAGCGCCGCTTGCGCCGTGCGCAACGCGCCAAATCCCAGCGCCCTGCACAGCGCGTCGACCGCCCGCCGGGCCTCGCCGGCCTGGCTGGCATCGTCCACCCGCTGGCGGCGCGGCAGCATCATGGCCGGTGCGTCCACATCGTGATCGTCACTGCGGTGCCCTGGCCCGACTTTGTCACTTTCCGGCCCGTTTCCCGATCTCGTCGGCCGCTAGCCCGCATGGATGCTGGGGGTCGCTCAAAGAGTGAAATGTAGTGCCATAATAGTTTGTAACGTATGCTCCACGAGGCGCTGTTTCGTGCAGTATCGAGA
>CANJKD010000192.1 GCA_947474415.1 Burkholderiales bacterium
GTGAACGCCCGTTTCGGTGCGCAGGTGGCCGAAGGCGTGGTCGCCCTCGATCTTGATGGTGGCGCTCTTGATGCCGGCCACGTCGCCCGGCGTCTCGTCTTCGATCGTCGTGGTGAAGCCCTTGCGCTCGGCGTACTTCAGGTACTGGCGCAGCAGCATGCTGGCCCAGTCGCAGGCCTCGGTGCCACCGGCGCCGGCCTGGATGTCGATGAAGCAGTTGCTCGGGTCGAGCGGGTTGTTGAACATGCGGCGGAACTCAAGCTGGGCAATCATCGCCTCCAGCTTTTGCGCATCGGCCTCGATGGACTGCATGCCGGCCGTGTCGCCTTCTTCCTTCGCCATCTCGTACAACTCGGTGTTGTCGGAGAGGTTGCTGGTCAGGTGGTCGATGGTCTCGACCACGGTTTCCAGCGTGCGCTTCTCGCGCCCCAGTTCCTGGGCTCGCTTCGGCTCGTCCCAGACCTTCGGGTTCTCGAGCGCGGCGTTGACTTCGTTCAGTCTTAAAGCTTTCCGATCGTAGTCAAAGATACCCCCTGAGATCGACCGTGCGCTTCGTCAGGTCGACCAGGGAATAGCCAATGGCATTGATGTGTTCGACGTCCATGGGGTGCTTTCAGTGGGTCTTGCGGTTTCGCGGAAAGGGCGATTTTCGCATGCGGCTATCGCCGTCACGGCGGGCCGCTCCGGTTGGCCCGGCTCAGGGCCGCAGAAAGACCTCCAGCCGCTGCGCCAGATCGTGTGGCTGGTCGTGGTGCAGCATGTGTCCAGCCGGCGAGAGCAGGTGCTTCTCGACCTGGCGCACCACGCTCAAACGCTCGTGGAATTCTGCCTTGGTGTAGCGCGTCCCCCACCACTGGCCGGGGTCGGACTGGTCGCCTTCCACCCACATCACGGGCGCGGTGATGAGCTTCCAGCATTCGAGCACTTCGTCGCGTTGATACAGCGTGGGGCTGCCGCGCTTGTGTGCTGCATCACCAAGGATCTCGAAGCGGCCGGCGCTGCCATCGGCATTGATGGTCTGGCGCGACCAATGCTGCGCCAGCCAGGTGGCGCGGTCCAATGGCAGCAGCGGGTTGGTCTTGCGCAGCCGCCCGGCCACGGCGGCCTGGGTGTCGTAGGTGCTCAGCGTGGCCGGGGCCTTCAGTTCGTCAAGCCATTGCAGGAAGCGCTTGGGCGCCTGAGCCGCTCGCGTGGCCGGCATACCGAAGCCTTCGAGGTTGACGAGCCGGCGGATGCGCTCGGGGCGCAGGCCGGCATAGATCATCACCACGTTGCCGCCCATGCTGTGGCCGAGCAGGTCGATGGCAGCCGCAGACACAAGAGCAGGCGTGGCCTTGTCGAAGAACAACTGGTCGAGCGCGGCATCGAGGTCGCCGACGTAATCGGGGATCCAGTAGCTGTCGGCCCCTGAGGCGTCGGACAGGCCGAAGCCGCGCCAGTCGAGTGCCAGCACGTGGCGGTCGGACGGCAGGGCGTCGACGACGAACTGGAACGACGCGCCCACGTCCATCCAGCCATGCAGCATGACCAGCGGCGGGCGGTCCGGCGTGACCATCGAGGCGTCGCCCCATTCGAGCACGTGGTAGCGCAGGCCGCGCACCTGGATGAAAAATCTGCGGCTCGGGCGTCGTACTTCGTAGGCATCTGAACTCATCGGCCGCACTGTACGCGCGGTGCGGTGTGGGCGCTGTCGGGCGCGTGACAGCCGGTGCGTGGCGGGTGTGGAATCCGGCCAACGCACCGATGCGAGAATTCAGCCATGAGCCTTCCGAAGTCAACCTGTTCCAGTCGGGCCGCCGCGCCGGGCCGCCCCAAGCAAGGCACGACCACGAGCCACGAAGAGGCCTCTTCGTGGCCCCGGGAGGGTCGCTCGACGTACCCGGCGATCGGGGTGCGGGCGTGAGCTTCGCCCCCGCTCCCTTCACCCTTCGCGCTGCCGAATTGCGCGACGTGTCGGCCATCGTGCAAATGATTCGCGACCTGGCCGAGTTCGAAAAGCTCGCGCACCTGGTTCAGGTGACGCCCGAAAAGCTGCGGCCGCAATTATTCGGCGAGAAACCCGCAGTCGAGGCGATGGTGGCCGAACTGGGTGACGGCAAGAGCGGTGGCGAGGTGGTGGCCTTCGCGCTCTTCTTCACCAACTTCTCGACCTTTCTGGCGCAGCCCGGCCTCTACCTCGAAGACCTCTATGTGAAGCCCGAGCACCGTGGCGCCCACATCGGCAAGTCCTTGCTGACGCGGCTCGCAGCGCTGGCCGTGGAGCGCGGTTGCGGCCGCTTTGAATGGAGCGTGCTCGACTGGAACGCGAACGCGATCCGCTTCTACGAAGGCATGGGCGCCACCGTGATGCCCGACTGGCGCATCTGCCGTGTCACCGGCGACGAACTGGCGCAGCTTGGCCAGCCCGCGCAAGCGGCGCCGTCCGGGCGTTGAGCGGTCACGTGGCGGCAGACAGGGCGGTCGTGTCCACCGAGCCGGTCGACCACTACGCGGCGCTGTACGCAGCGTTCCACTGGCAGGTGCCGCGAGACTTCAACATCGCGCAGGTCTGTTGCGCGCGCTGGGCCCGCGACACGCCGCAAGCCGTGGCGGTGCGCACCGCGCATGCAGACGGCAGCTCGCGTGCCCACACCTACGCTGAGCTTCAATGCGATGCGAACCGGCTCGCACATGCGTTGCGGCGCATCGGCGTGGCGCGCGGTGACCGCGTTGCCATCGTCATGCCGCAGCGCTTCGAGACGGCGGTGGCGCACATCGCGCTGTGCCAACTCGGCGCCATCGGCATGCCGCTGTCGATGCTGTTCGGGCCCGAGGCGCTGGAGTACCGGCTGAACGACAGTGGCGCGCGCGTGGCCCTCGTCGATGAAAGCTCGATCGCCAATGTGCGTGCGGTGCGGCCGCAATGCGCAGATTTGGCCACCGTGCTGGCGGTGGGCGTGGCGCAAGGGCAGGGCGAGGTCGACTGGCACGATGCGTTGGCGCGCGAGCCTGCCACGTTCGCGCCGGTCGAGACGCGCGCCGACGATGCCGCGGTGCTGATCTACACCAGCGGCACCACCGGCCCGCCGAAAGGCGCGCTGATCCCGCACCGCGCGCTGATCGGCAACCTGAGCGGCTTCGTCGCGAGCCAGAACGGGTTCGGCTTCGATGACGGGCCCCCGCACCCAGGGGAGGGGGAGCCGGGGAAGGGCAGCGTCAGTTCAAGGCCGAGGCCCAGCCTCGGAAACGAGGGAGCGCACAGCGTCTTCTGGTCTCCGGCGGACTGGGCATGGACCGGCGGGCTGATGGATGCCTTGCTGCCCACGCTCTATTTCGGTCGCGAGATCGTCGCGTTCGCCGGCCGCTTCTCGGCTGAGACTGCGTTCGAGCTGATGCAGCGCCACCGCGTCACCCACACCTTCCTGTTCCCGACCGCACTGAAGGTGATGATGAAGGCCGTGCCGGCCCCGCGTGAGCGCTACACGCTGCAGTTGCGCGCCGTCATGAGCGCCGGCGAGGCGGTGGGCGATGCCGTGTTCGGCTGGTGCGCCGATGCGCTCGGCGTGCCCGTCAACGAGATGTTCGGCCAGACCGAGCTGAACTACATCGTCGGCAACTCGCACCGCCAATGGCCGGCGCGCCCCGGCAGCATGGGCCGGCCCTACCCCGGCCACCGTGTGGCGGTGATCGACGACGAAGGCCGCGAATGCCTGCGCGGCACACCGGGGGACGTGGCGCTGCACCGCCTCGACATCCACGGCCACCCCGACCCGGTGTTCTTCCTCGGCTACTGGAACAACGCCGCCGCCACCACCGCCAAGTTCAGTGGCCACCCCGACAGCAGTTGGTGCCGCACCGGCGACATGGCGGTGATGGATGCCGACGGCTACCTCTGGTACCAGGGCCGCAGCGACGATGTGTTCAAGGCGGCCGGCTACCGCATCGGCCCGAGCGAGATCGAGAACTGCCTGGTCAAGCACCCGGCTGTTGCGAACGCGGCTGTGGTGCCCCGGCCGGACGCCGAGCGCGGTGCCGTCGTCAAGGCCTATGTGGTGCTGGCGCCGGGTTTCGAAGGCACGCCGCAGCTCGTCGAAGCGCTGCAGCAGCATGTGCGCGGCAAGCTCGCGCCCTACGAGTACCCGAAGGAGATCGAATTCATCGCCGCCCTGCCGATGACGACCACCGGCAAGGTCCAGCGGCGCGTGCTGCGCTTGATCGAGGAAGAGCGCGCACGGCAGCGCGGCTGATTCGCCCGGCGCGGGGTGCGTTCAAGGCGCGCACGCACCGCGCGCCGCCGCCGCGAGGGCGAGAAAGGGCAGGCTCAGAAGGCCCAAGCCCGTGCCTGCGTATTCGCATTTCAGGCAGGCGCCCTGGCCGGCCGTTCCTCGCGCTTGAAGACGCACCAGACAAGCTGCCCCTGCGCGTCGTGCTGGCGCCAGCCAGTGACCCGCTCGGCCACGGCATTCATGCGCGTCACCCGGCCGACGCGGTCGGTGGCGATGAAGCCGGCACCGATGCTGGCCAGCGTGATGGCCAGGCTGTGCTGGGTGTCGGCCAACTGGTCTTCGGCGCTGCGGCGCTTGCCGGCCTCGGCTTCGAGCGAGTCGATGACAGACCGCAACTGCTTCACCGACGGAAGTCGAAGCGCGCGCGGCATCATCGGCCACAGCGCGATCGCAGTCATGATCGAGATGACGGCGGTGATGATCTTGGTCAGCGCCTGCAGGCCGTAGTCGGGTTGCCAGATGGTCCAGATGTCCATCAGGTGCGTTGCGCCGCAGGCGAAGATGAAGGCACTGAACAGCAACCCCACCCAGTGCGCTGAAAACTCGCCGCGCTTGCGTACGAAGCGGACCAGCGCCACTGAAATCGAGAAGTAGGCCGCGCCGATCACGCCGTCGGCACTGACCATGGCCAAGAGCAGGCCGGGGCTCCCGGTGAAGCAGTAGCCGTGCGGAAGAAAGCGGTTGCACCCGAGGAACGAAGTGAGGAAGTCCATGCGTGATGCTCCGGGGTGCGCTCTGTCCAGCTGCGGTTCAGCCCCCGACGCGCGCCTCGGTCAACCCCTGGCATGAAGGGGCTCGCAAGGCGTTTGCGCGCTCTTGCCACGCTCACGATGCACCCTCGAATCACCGCTTTGGCAATCCGGTCGAATCGCCGCGATCCGCCCTCACGGGCTCGGGCTCCGGCCGGTACGGGCCGGTCGACATGAATTCCCGCGCCAACCTGAGCGCCGCATCCGTGCCCATTGGGCAGATGGGGATCGCCGCCCAGGCGAGGGCGGCGATGGATTGATGTGGCGGCAGGGTGTCCATGGCACTTTCCTGAGTGCCCTGCTGCCGCCCTTGCCGCGGCGCTTTCCTGGCGCCTGGGTTCCGGGTGGCTTACTTCGGCAGCAGCACGGTGTCGATGATGTGGATCACGCCGTTGTCGGCCACGATGTCGGTCGCGGTGACCTTGGCGTTGTTCACCATCACGCCACCACTGGTGGCGACGGTGATGTCCGAGCCCTGCACGGTCTTGACCGGGCCGGCTTTCACGTCCTTGGCCATCACCGTGCCGGCCACCACGTGATAGGTCAGCACAGCCTTGAGCTTGGCCTGGTCGGCCAGCAAGGCGTCGAGGTCGGCCTTGGGGATCTTGGCAAAGGCGGCGTCGGTTGGCGCGAACACGGTGAACGGCCCTTTGCTCTTGAGCGGTCCGATCAGGCCGGCGGCCGTCAGCGCAGCGGCCAGGGTCTTGAAGTTGCCGGCAC
>CANJKD010000193.1 GCA_947474415.1 Burkholderiales bacterium
CCCGAGCGCCATTTTCCTGTCCACGCATGGTGACCCGGTTGCCGGCACCTGCGTGCTCGTCACGCTGGAAGGCACGCGGCCGCTGCTGGTCGAGATCCAGGCGCTGGTCGACTCCGGCGGGCCGTCGCCGCGGCGCCTGAGCGTGGGCATCGAACGCGACCGGCTGGCCATGATGCTGGCGGTGCTGCACCGCCATGCCGGCATCAGCTCGAACGATCAAGACGTGTTCGTCAACGCCGTCGGCGGCGTGCGCATCAGCGAGCCGGCCGCCGACCTGGCAGTGATGCTGGCGATCCAGAGCAGCCTGCGCGGCCGGCCCTTGCCGCGCGGCTTCATCGCCTTCGGCGAGGTCGGCCTGGCTGGCGAGGTGCGCCCCGCGCCGCGCGGGCAGGAGCGCTTGAAGGAAGCGGCGAAGCTCGGCTTCTCGGTCGCCATCGTGCCGAAGGCGAACGCGCCGAAAAAGCCCGTCGAGGGCCTCACGATCCATGCCGTCGAGCGCATCGAGCAGGCCATCGATCTGGCGCGCGGCTTGTAATTGATGAGATCAAGGCGGTGAACCCGATCCTCGGCTGGGCACTGGCCCTCGTCGCTCTCGCCGTTGGCTGGCGCATCTACAGCTGGCCGGGCGTGGCGCTGGCATTCAGTGTCACGATGTTCTGGTTGCTGATGCAGTTCAACCGCACGGTGAAGGTGATGCGCAACGCCGCCCATTCGCCGGTCGGCCACGTCGACAGCGCGGTGATGCTGAATGCGAAGCTGAGCGCCGGCCTGCCCATGGTGCGCATCGTCACGCTCACGAAGAGCCTGGGCAGGCGCATTGCCGAAGCGCCCGAAACCTGGGTCTGGGCCGATGCCTCGGGCGCCGACGTGACCATCGTGTTCGCCAAGGGCCGATGCAAGCGCTGGGCGCTGAACCGGCCGGTGGAATGACGCCATGCGGCCCGCGACGCAGCGCCACGGCAGGCGCGGCGACCGGGCCGGCGCGGGAAGCGGTCAAGTGCGAATCGCTATCCTGGCCACCCTTCCTCATCCCTGCGAACCGACCCCGTGCCGACTCCTTCTGCCCCCACGCCCCGCCACATCCGCTTCCACTGGGAAGACTTCCAGGTCGGCAGTGTGCGCGAATTCGGCGCGATGCCGGTCACGCGCGAGGCCATTCTCGCGTTCGCCGGTCAGTTCGACCCGCAACCCTTTCACCTCGACGACGCGGCCGCCGAAGCCGGCCTGTTCGGCAGCCTGTCGGCCAGCGGCTGGCACACCTGCGCGATGGCGATGCGTATGATGTGCGACGACTACCTGCTCGAATCCAGCAGCCTCGGCTCGCCCGGCATCGACAACCTGCGCTGGACCAAGCCGGTGCACCCCGGCGACACGCTCAGCATCCGCCTGACCGTCCTCGAAGCCCGGCCGATGGCGAGCCGGCCGGCCGTCGGCCTGGTGCTGTCGAAATGGGACGTGCTGAACCAGGACCGCGACACGGTTCTCACCATGCAGGGCTGGGGCATGTTCGGGCGCCGCCAGCCTGCGGCCACCTGAACGGATGAAACATTCGGTGTCAACCTGTTCCTTGCGGGCCGCCGCGCCGGGCCGCCCCAAGCAAGGCCCGACCCTCTCGGAGGGTCGATCACCGTACGCGGTGATCGGGGTGTGGTCATGAGCGCGCCGGGCCGCCCAAGTGCGAATACCGGAGCGCAGCGCACGAGGGTTGCCTGATCAGACGCGCGCGATGAGCCAGCCCCTGGGTGACGTGCCGGCCGCCGCAAGGCCGCGCGACATCGGCCACTGCGGTCTGGAGACGCTGCACAATCTCGAAGCCCTGCCGGCCAGCGGCTTCGTCATCTCCTGCTTCCGGCACAAGATCCGCGGCGCCTCGGCCGGATGGATGGATGGATGGATGGGCGCCGTGGCAATCTTCCACGACAAGCTGACTGCGGCGTGAAAGTGAATGACATGACCACACTTCTGAACCACACCCACGACACCGCGCGCAGCAGCTGGCTTGCCTCGGCGAACGCGGCCGGCACCGATTTTCCGATCCAGAACCTGCCGTTCGCCGTGTTCCGACGCCGCGGCACGGGCGAGCCCTTTCGGGGGGGTGTCGCGATCGGCGACCAGATCGTCGACCTCGCCGCCGTCAGCCGCAATGCCGGCCTGCAGGGCCTGGCCGCCAAGGCCGTTGCGGCCTGCGCGCAGCCGGCGCTGAACGACTTCTTCGCAATGGGCCCCGACGCCTGGCAGGCGCTGCGCCACGGCCTGTTCGCGCTGCTGGAAAGCACGGCCTCCGGCGCCGCCGTTGCCGCGCTGCGCGCGGGCCTCGTGCCGCAGGCCGAGGTCGAGTACGCGGTGCCAGCGCGCATCGGCGACTACACCGATTTCTACACCTCGGTCCACCACGCCGCGAACATCGGCAAGCTGTTTCGCGGTGGCGACGACGTACTCACGCCGAACTTCAAATGGATCCCGATCGGATACCACGGCCGTGCATCGAGCATCGGCGTGAGCGGCCAGGCCTTCCAGCGGCCGATGGGCCAGGCCCTGCCGCACGGCGCGAGCGCGCCGGTGTTCGGCCCCTGCGCGCGGCTCGACTACGAGCTCGAACTCGGCGTCTTCATCGGCCAGGGCAATGCGCTCGGCGCGCCGATTCCGCTGGACCGCGCGTTCGATCATGTGTTTGGCATCTGCCTGCTCAACGACTGGTCGGCGCGCGACATCCAGGCCTGGGAGTACCAGCCGCTCGGCCCCTTCCTGGCAAAGAACTTCGCGACCACGATCTCGCCCTGGGTCGTGACGATGGAAGCGCTCGCGCCCTACCGCCAGGCCTGGGTGCGCGCGGACGGCGAGCCACAGCCGCTGGCCTATCTCGACGCGCCCTCGGTGCGCGAGGCCGGTGCGCTCGACATCCAGCTCGAAGTCTGGCTGCAAACCGAGCAACGCCGAGCGAACGGCGCCGGCCCGGCGCGCCTGTCGCACACGAGCTTTCGCCACCAGTACTGGTCGATCGCGCAGATGGTGGCGCACCACACGGTCGGCGGCTGCAACCTGCAGCCCGGTGACCTGCTCGGCAGCGGCACCGTCTCCGGCCCCACGCTGGACCAGGCCGGCGCGATGATCGAGCTCACCGCCGGTGGCCGCAACCCGTTGACGCTCGAAGCGGCCGAGGGCGCCGGGCCCGCCGAGACCCGCGGCTTCCTGCAGGACGGCGATGCAGTGATCCTGAAAGGCTGGTGCGAGAAGCCGGGCCACGCGCGCATCGGCTTCGGCGAAAGCCGGGGCCAGGTGCTGCCGGCCATCGGCGCCTGAACGGGTTGGCGGGCCGATTCGAACCCTGCATGACGCCGGTCAAGGCCGGCCACGAACTGGCCGGCGGGTTTCCGCAGCACGCCCAGAGCATGGACGCGGCGCTCGCGCTGCACCTGCGCAGCGTGGGCTTCGCCAGCGGCACGGCGCACGCCACGACGCACCGCACACCGGTTCCGAGCCGCAGCGATAAGATGCGCGGCCCTTCGAAACCTGCCCTGCGGAGCCTTCATGCGCCAGTTCAACCCTTGTCTCGCTTCGCTTGCCTCGCTCGCTGCGGCAGCGACTTTGCTGTGCCTGCCGGCCCTGCCGGCGTGGGCCGCCAGTTCCGCCGCCTCGTCGGCATCGGACAGCATCGGCGCCTCGGTCGGCAGCAGTTCGGGGTCGGTAGAAAAGTCGAGCGCCAGCTCATCGAAGGCCACCGGCGTGGCCCTGGGCGACTACAAGATCATCGAACTCGCCGCAGCGCCGCAACGCCCCGGCACCTTGCGCATCCGACTGCAAGCCCTGGCCGAGCCCGGCGCCGACGGTGAAATCTTCCTCACCCTGCCGCAGCAGGCCTTCGAGCAGGGCGGCCTTGCAGTGGGCGACACCGTGACCGCGCGCCCACGCCCGTACGGCACCGAATTCTCCAGCGGCGTGACCGGTCACGCCTTCTTCCTTGTGCTCACCGACGCCTGGTACCGCGAATTGCAAAGCAACGCCGTGGTGCTATGAGTACCCCCAGCCGACAACTACGTCGGCCGCCCCCCAAGGGGGTATGAGCAAAGTGGCGGAGCCACATTTGCTCATGAGCGGAACTGCAAAAGCAGCGCTGCTCCTCGGGCTGTGCGCGTCGGCGTGGAGCCCGTGGGGCGCTTGCCAGGCTGCGGCGCTGCGCTTCTGTGACCGGCCCGCCGCGCTCAGCGCGGGCCAGCAGGACACGCTGTTCCGCTTCGGCGCCATCGTCAAGGAAGCGCTCGATGCCTCGGGCCAGGGCGTGGCGCTCATCGCCCGTTCCGGCCTCGACCTGAGCCGCTTCGGCATGCGGTACTCGCATGCCGGGTTCAGCCTCAAGGCAAGCCCGAATTCACCCTGGTCGGTGCGCCAGCTCTACTACGCCTGTGACGAGCAGAAACCCCGCATCTATGACCAGGGCCTGGCCGGCTTCCTGCTCGGCTCCGATGCGCCCGACATCGGCTACCTGTCGGTCGTGTTCGTTCCGGCCGCGGCCGCGGCCGAACTGGAACGCGCGGCGCTGGACGACCGGCAAGCCCTGGCGCTTCTCGGCCCGGCCTACAGCGCCAACGCCTACCCGTTCAGCCTGCGTTACCAGAACTGCAACCAGTGGGTCATGGAACTGCTGGCCGCCGCCTGGGGCCGGCGGGGCGATGCCGCCGATGCCGAAGCAGCGCGCGCCGGCGCCCAGGGCTGGCTCGTCGACCAGGGCTATGTGCCCAGCGTGGTCGATGTGGGTCACCGCCCGCTGATGTGGGCCGGCGCCTTCATTCCGCTGCTGCACAACGACGACCACCCGGCCGAAGACCTGGCCCGCAACACCTACCGCGTCAGCATGCCGGCGTCCATCGAAGCCTTCGTGCAGGCCCGCGTACCCGGTGCCACACGCATCGAGTTCTGCCACAACGGGCGCCAGGTGGTGGTGCGGCAGGGCTGGGGGCTGATCCCGCAGGGCTGCAGGCCAGAGGCGCAGGACAGCGTCATCGCGCTGGACTAACTGGCCAGCACCGGCGCAACGCCACCCGACTTCAAGAGCGTCTCCAGGCATTGCTCGCGGATGCCGTAGAACGACTTGATCTCTTCAACCTGCTTCCAGATCTCGTCGGCCGGCCCGGGCTTCGCGCGCTTCACCGCCAGGATCATCTTGTTCTTGTTCGTGTGCTCCAGCGCGATGAACTCGAACACCTGGGTGTCGTAGCCGCAGGCGTCGAGCATCAACGCGCGCAGGCCGTCGGTCAGCATCTCAGCTTGCTGGCCGAGGTGCACGCCATGCTTCAGGATCGGCCGCATCGGGTGGGGCGTCAGCAGCTGCGGGCGCAGTTCCTTGTGGCAGCACGGCGAGCACATGATGATGGCAGCACCCGAGCGCACGCCGGTGTGGATCGCGTGGTCGGTGGCGGTGTCGCAGGCGTGCAGCGCGATCATGATGTCGACCGGCTGCGGCGCGTGGCTGCTCACGTCGCCATGCTCGAAGTGCAGGCCGCTCGCGCCCACGCGCTGCGCGGCAGCGTTGCACAGCGCCACCATGTCTTCGCGCAGCTCCACGCCGGTCACGCGGGCGGGCAGGCCGAGCGTGTGGCGCAGGTGGTCGTGCATCGCGAAGGTCAGGTAGCCCTTGCCGCTGCCGAAGTCGAGCACGTCGATCTTCGGTTCGGTTTTCAGCGCCGTGGACGCGAGCGCGTGATCCAG
>CANJKD010000194.1 GCA_947474415.1 Burkholderiales bacterium
CCAATCGCAAGCGTGCTGAAGCCCAGGCTCTGGAACCACAGCGGCGCGTAGGTGCCGAACAGGCCGGCGTAGGCGAAGTAGGCGAACGAGACGGTGCCGAACGCGAACAATGCGCGGCGCGAGAGCGCAGCGCCCGGCATCAGGGCGGAAGCGGCGCGCTGGCGTCGGTTCGTGGCCCCTGGGCCGGAATGGGCGGTGTGGCAACCCGCACGTCACCGCACTGCGCGCGATGCCGCAGTGCGTGGTCCATCAGCACCAGCGCCAGCATGGCCTCGGCGATGGGCGTGGCGCGGATGCCGACGCAAGGGTCATGGCGGCCAAACGTCTCGACCGTCGCCGGCCGGCCGGCCAGGTCGATCGACTGGCGCGGGCTGCGGATCGAACTCGTCGGCTTGATCGCGATGCTGACCGTGATGTCCTGCCCGGTGGAAATGCCGCCGAGCACGCCGCCGGCGTTGTTGGCAGAGAAGCCTTCGGGCGTCAACTCATCGCCGTGCGTGGTGCCGCGCTGCGCGACACTGGCAAAGCCGGCGCCGATCTCGACGCCCTTGACCGCGTTGATGCCCATCATCGCGAAGGCGATTGACGCATCGAGCTTGTCGAACAGCGGCTCGCCCAGCCCGACCGGCACATTGCGGGCCGTCACCGCGATGCGCGCGCCACAGCTGTCACCGCACCTGCGCAACTCGTCCATGTAGGCCTCGATGCGTGCGATGTCGCTCGCATTGGCGGCGAAGAACGGGTTGTTCGGAACGTGGTCCATCGACTCGAACGGCACCGTGATGTCACCGATCTGCGTCATGTGACCGTCGAGGGTGGTGCCGTACTGCAGCGCCAGCCACTTGCGCGCCACCGCACCGGCGCCGACCGTCGGCGCGGTCATGCGGGCCGAGGCCCGGCCACCACCGCGCGGGTCACGCAGGCCGTACTTGTGAAGGTAGGCGTAGTCGGCGTGGCCGGGTCGGAAGGTGTTCAGGATGTTGCCGTAGTCCTTGCTGCGCTGGTCGGTGTTGCGAATCAGCAGGCAGATTGGCGTGCCGGTGGTTCTGCCCTCGTACACGCCCGACAGGATCTCGACCACATCGGGCTCGTTGCGCTGCGTGACAAAGCGCGAAGTGCCGGGGCGGCGCCGATCGAGTTCGGGCTGGATGTCGGCCTCGCTCAGCGCCATGCCAGGCGGGCAACCGTCGATCACGCAGCCGATCGCCGGGCCATGGCTTTCGCCGAAGTTGGTGACGCGGAACAAGTGGCCGAGGGTGCTGCCGGACATGCTGGATTCAACCGTTGAAACGAGGCGTTGGAAACCGCGCTTTGGAAACGAGGCCACCGCCCGAAGGCGGTGGCGTGGGAAGCGTCGATTCTAGGACGCTGTTGGGGATTTCACGCGCTGCGGCCAGCCACTGCGAATCGAATTCAACCCGAGGCTTGATCGTTGGCCTGCTCTTCGACCGGCCAGTCGCGAATGTAGGCCTTCAGCATGCGGTTCTCGAAGTCTTGCCCGTCAACCACGGCCTTGGCGACGTCGTAGAACGAGATCACGCCCATCAGCGTGCGCTGGCTCATCACCGGCATGTAGCGGGCGTGGCGGCCGAGCATCATGCGGCGCACTTCATCGATCTCGGTTTCAGGCGTGCAGGTGAGCGGGTGGTCATCCATCACGCTGCGCACCACGGTCTTGCCGAGCGTGCCGCCGTTCTTCACGACCGCCTGAATCACTTCGCGGAAAGTGAGCATGCCGGTGAGTTCGCCGTGGTCCATGACGACGAGTGAGCCGATGTCGCGCTCCGACATGGTTTCGACGACCTCGGCGAGCGGCTGCTCGGGGAACGCGGTGAACAGCGTACCGCCCTTGACGCGAAGGATCTCGCTGACTTTCATGGGGCGCTCCTGCAGGTGACTGGCATCCAATATAGCCCACAATCCTGCGCGGCAACATCCGCACAGAGCCCATAGAACTCCCGCGTACGAATCTCGCACCTTTCAGACCCAGGAGGCCGCATGCCCGGCAGTTCAGACCCCGGATTCGACACCCTCGCGCTGCACGCCGGCGCCGCGCCCGACCCGGTCACCGGCGCGCGCGCCGTACCGATTCACCTGACCACCGCGTTCGTGTTCCAGAGCAGCGAGCATGCGGCCTCGCTGTTCAACATGGAGCGCGCCGGCCACGTTTACAGCCGCATCTCGAACCCGACCAACGCGGTGCTCGAAGAACGCGTGGCCGCGCTCGAAGGCGGTGCCGGTGCCATCGCCACGGCCAGTGGCCAGGCGGCCCTGCACTTGGGCCTCTCGACGATTGCCGGCGCGGGTTCGCACATCGTGGCGTCGAGCGCGCTGTATGGCGGCTCGCACAACCTGCTGCATTACACGCTGGCGCGCTTCGGCATCGCCACCACCTTCGTGAAGCCGGGCGACATCGACGGCTGGCGGGCCGCGATCCGCCCGAACACGAAGCTGCTGTTCGGCGAGACGCTGGGCAACCCCGGGCTCGATGTGCTCGATGTGCCGAACGTTGCCGCACTGGCGCATGAGCACCACCTGCCGCTGCTGGTCGACTCCACCTTCACCACGCCCTGGCTGATGAAGCCCTTCGACCATGGCGCCGACCTGCTGTTTCATTCGGCCACCAAGTTCCTGTCGGGCCACGGCACCGTCATCGGCGGCGTGCTCGTCGACAGCGGCCAGTTCGACTGGGACACAGCCCATGCCCGGACCGGCCGCTTCGAGGAACTGGCGGTGGGCTACGAGGGCTTCCATGGCATGGTGTTCAGCGAGGAAAGCAGCGTGGGCGCTTATCTGCTGCGCGCGCGCCGCGAAGGCCTGCGCGACTTCGGCGCCTGCATGAGCCCGCACACCGCATGGCTGATCCTGCAAGGCATCGAGACGCTGCCACTGCGAATGGCGCGCCATGTGGAGAACACGCGCAAGGTGGTGGGCTTCCTGGCCGGCCACGCGATGGTTCAGAGCGTCGGCTACCCGGAACTGGAGTCGCACCCCAACCATGCGCTCGCGAAGCGCCTGCTGCCGCGCGGCTGCGGCTCGGTGTTCAGCTTCAACCTGCGCGGCTCGCGCGCGCAGGGCGTGGCCTTCATCGAGGCATTGAAGATCTTCTCGCACCTCGCCAATGTGGGCGACTGCCGTTCGTTGGTGATCCACCCCGCGTCGACCACGCACTTCCGCATGGACGACGCGGCACTCGCGCAGGCCGGGATCACGGCCGGCACGATCCGCCTGTCGATCGGCCTGGAAGATGCCGACGACCTGATCGACGACATCAAGCGCGCCCTGAAGGTCGCCGCGAAGTCGACAACGCAGGCAGGGGCGTGATGGACCTGCTCGTGAACGGCCAGCCGGCCTATGCCTACCCCGGCGGCAAGCCGGTCGACGCCACCCTGCCCTGCGTCGTGTTCATCCACGGCGCACTCCACGACCACAGTGCCTGGACCTTGCTGGCGCGCTGGTTCGCGCACCATGGACACAGCGTGCTGGCCATTGACCTGCCAGGCCACGGCCGCAGTGCCGGTGCACCGCTGGCCAGCGTCGAAACCCTGGCCCACTGGACGCTGGCGCTGCTCGATGCCGCTGGCGTGCAGCGAGCCGCACTGGTCGGCCACAGCATGGGCTCGCTGATCGCACTGGAGGTGGCCGCACACGCGCCACGGCGCGCGACAAGGCTCGTGATGGTGGGCAGCGCCTACCCGATGGAGGTGTCGGACGCGCTGCTGGCCACCGCCCGCGACGCGCCGCTGAAGGCGATCGACATGGTGAACGCGTTTTCGCACACCAGCATCGCCGCCAAGCCCTCGTTCCCCGGCCCTGGCGCGTGGCTGCACGGCGGCAACCGCGCGCTGATGCGGCGCGTGCAGGCGGCGCAGTTCGGCGTCAACCTGTTTCATCATGATTTCAGCGTCTGTGATCGTTATGCGAATGGCTTGCAGGCGGCGAGCGGCGTGCAGTGCGCCGTCAGCTTCATCCTCGGCGAGCACGACCAGATGACGACGCCGAAGGCCGCACGCGAACTCGCGACGGCGCTGAAGGCGAAGGTGACCGTTCTGTCGTGCGGCCATGCGCTGATGCAGGAGCGGCCGGACGAGGTGCTGGCTGCGCTGCGAACGGCGCTGGCCTGATCGCGCGCCGACCCCCGGTCGACATCGGTGCAGCGCCGCCGCAGTCCCAGGCTCGCAACCCTTCAGGCTGCCAGCAATTCCTGCAGGGTCATCGTGTCGAAGCCGGCGCGCCGCCAGAGGCCGCGCGATGTGGCCGACGGTTCGAGCAGCAGTTGCGACAGCAAGGGCTGCGCCGGCGTGGCGGCGGGCACGCACAGCAGCACGAAGCGCGGGTCATTCGCCTCGTCGAGCCGGCCGACCCAGTCGAAGGCCATCAGCATGTCGAGAATCGGCTCGATCTGCAGCGGGTCGGTTCGCAAGGCTTCGGAAAGCTCGCTCGCGTTGCACCCGCGGCCGCCGAGCGAGCGGGCACCGGCCAGCGCCCGCAACACGGCGAGCGCGAGTTGCAGGCGCGCGCCCGGCCCGTCCGGCCAGCGCTTCACACGCATGCGCAAGCTGGGCGCATAGGCCGCGATCACCGCGCCGAGCAGCACGCTGACCCAGGCCAGGTAGAACCAGATCAGCAGGATCGGCACGACCGAGAAGGCGCCGTAGATCACCGCATACGTGGGCACCTGCAGCAGATACCAGCCGAGCAGCTTTTTCGCCGCCTCGAAACCCAGCGCCGCGAAGGCGCCGCCGGCCCACGCGTGCCGCCACCTCACGTGCGTGTTGGGCACATAGTGAAACAGGCCCGCCAGGCTGGCCGCCAGCAGCGAAAACTCGACCAGCGCCAGCACGATCTTCACGCCCCCGGGCGGCGCACCGACGAGGCCTTTCGATGCCGACAGCGCGTAGGAAGTCAGCGTCAGGCTGATGCCGAGCACCAGTGGCCCGAGCGTCGCCGCTGCCCAGTAGACCAGCACCCGTTGGGCGATCGGCCGCGGCGCCCGCACGCGCCAGATCGCGTTCAGCGTGCGGTCTATCGTCAACATCAACGCCAATGCCGCCAGCATCAGCAGCACCAGGCCGACACTGCCCAGCTGGTTCGCGTTGCTGGCGAACTCAGTCAGTTCGCGCAGCACCGGCTTGGCGATGTTCTCGGGCACCAGCGCCTGCAGGAAATACTGCTGCAGCGCCCGCTGGAAGGTGGCGAACATCGGGAAGGCCGAGAACACCGCAAGCATCACGGTAACCAACGGCACCAGCGAGATCAGCGTGGTGAAGGTCAGGCTGCCGGCGATGAGGCCGAGGCGGTCTTCGCGGAACCGGATGCGCAGCGTCTTCAGCGTGTCGGCCCAAGGCCAGGTCTGCAGGGTTTGCAGCAGGCTGGGCAGGTGCTCGCGCAATGCCGCCTTGAGCGACGCGGTCAGTTTCATTGCTGGCATCATAGCCAGCATGAACCCTGTCAATTCGATGTCGGCCACCGTGGCCAGGAGCCGCTTGTTTGCCATGGGCAGCACGCTTGCGCTGATCGCCCTGGGGCTGGCCTGGGAGCTCTGGCTGGCCCCCACCGGCCGTGGCACGCTGGCGCTGAAGGTGCTGCCGCTGGCACTGGCCATCCCCGGACTGCTGAGGAACCGCATGTACACCTACCGCTGGGTCAGCCTGCTGGTGTGGCTGTACGCGGCCGAAGGTGCGGTTCGTGCCACCA
>CANJKD010000195.1 GCA_947474415.1 Burkholderiales bacterium
ATCAGGCGCCTGCCACCTCGTGACCGATACCTCGCCCACTTCGAATGCCTACGTGCCAGATGCCGCTGCCCCGCCGCGGCCACTGCTGAAGGGCCGCCAGACACGCGCCACCATCCTGGACGCCGCGCTCGCGCTGGCCTCTCACATGGGGCTCGAAGGTCTGTCGATCGGCGCGCTGGCCGAGGTGACGCAGATGAGCAAGTCGGGCGTGTTCGCGCATTTTGGCTCGCGCGAGGAACTGCAGATCTCGGTGGTACGCCAATATCACCAGAAGTTTTCCGAAGAGGTCTTCGAGCCGGCGATGGCGGTGCAGCGCGGCCTGCCGCGGCTGCGTGCGCTGTTCGACCACTGGTTCAAGCGCGTCTCGATCGAGATCGATGCCGGTTGCATTTACATCAGCGGTGCGGTCGAGTTCGATGACCGGCCGGGCCCGGTGCGCGAAGCGCTGCTCAGTATGGTGCAGACCTGGCAAAACGCGCTCGAACGGGCGATCCGGATGGCCATCGCCGAAGGCCATCTGCGCGCCGACACCGACCCGCAGCAGATGCTATTCGAGGTGCACGGCCTGATTCTCGCGCTGCACCACGACGCCCGTTTCCTGCGCCGGGCGGGGGCCGATGCGCGCGCCCGCGCCGGCTTCGAAAACGTGCTGTCCCACTACATCGCAGTCCCGGCCAGTGGCTCGCCCGCCGGCCGCGCGCCCAACGTTTCAACGGTTTGATTTCAACCCTCAGGAGTTCACATGCCCCAGTACCACCCGCCGTTGCGCGACATGCAGTTCGTGATGCACGAAGTGCTCAATGTCGTCGATGAGCTGAAAGCGCTGCCGGCGCATGCCGACATCGATGCCGACATCATCAACGCGGTGCTGGAAGAGGGCGGCAAGTTCGCCAGCACCGTGCTCGCCCCCATCAACCAGAGCGGCGACGAAGAGGGCTGCGTGCTCGACAAGAGCACCCACGAGGTGAAGGCCCCCGCCGGCTTCAAGCAAGCCTATGCCAAGTACGTTGAGGGTGGCTGGCCGGCGCTGAGTTGCGACCCGGCCTTCGGCGGCCAGGGCCTGCCGCACATCGTGAACCAGGCCTTCTACGAGATGCTGAACTCGTCGAACCAGGCCTGGACCATGTACCCGGGCCTGTCGCACGGCGCCTATGAAGCGCTGCACGCGCATGGCTCGGACGAGCAGAAGGCGACCTACCTGCACAAGCTCACCAGCGGCCAGTGGACCGGCACCATGTGCCTGACCGAGTCGCACTGCGGTACCGACCTCGGCCTGCTGCGCAGCAAGGCGGAACCACAAGCTGATGGCACGTTCAAGATCACCGGCAACAAGATCTTCATCTCGGCCGGCGAACACGACCTGGCCGAGAACATCATCCACCTCGTGCTCGCGCGCCTGCCCGATGCACCGGCCGGTTCTAAGGGTATCTCGCTGTTCGTCGTGCCGAAGTTTCTCGTCAATGCCGATGGCTCGCTGGGCGCGCGCAACCCGGTGTTCTGCGGCGGGCTCGAACACAAGATGGGGATCCATGGTAATGCCACGGCGCAGATCAACCTCGACGGCGCACTCGGCACGCTGGTCGGCCAGCCGAACAAGGGCCTGGCGGCGATGTTCGTGATGATGAATGCGGCGCGCCTGGGTGTGGGCATGCAGTCTCTCGGCCTGACCGAAGTGGCTTACCAGAACGCTGTGGCCTACGCGAAAGACCGCATCCAGATGCGCTCGCTGTCGGGCGTGAAGAGCCCCGAGAAGGCGGCCGATTCGATCATCGTGCACCCCGACGTGCGCAAGATGCTGCTGACCGCACGCGCCTATGCCGAAGGCGGCCGTGCGCTGGCCATGTGGACCACTCTGCAACTCGACAAGGAACTCGCCAGCGACGACGCCGAGGTGCGTGCCGAGTGCGCCGACCTCGTCGCGCTGGTCACGCCGATCATCAAGGCCTTCTTCACCGACAACGCCTGGATCGCCACTTCGCACTGCATGCAGGTGTTCGGCGGCCACGGCTACATCCGCGAATGGGGCATGGAGCAGTTCGTGCGCGATGCGCGCATCAACATGATTTACGAGGGCACGAACACGATCCAGTCGCTCGACCTGCTGGGCCGCAAGGTGCTGGGCGACAACGGCGCGAAGTTGAAGAAATTCGGCGCGCTGGTGGCGGCGTTCGTCGAGGACGAAGGTACCAATGAAGCGATGCAGGAGTTCATCAACCCGCTCGCCGACCTGGGCGACAAGGTGACGAAGCTGACCACCGAGATCGGCATGAAGGCCTTCAAGAACCCCGACGAAGTGGGCGCCGCGGCGGTCGACTACCTGCGCGTGTGCGGCCACCTCGTGTTCGCATACTTCTGGGCCCGCATGGCCAAGGTCGCGCTTGAAAAGTTGGACGGCGGCGACCCGTTCTACAAGGCCAAGCTAAGCACGGCGCGCTTCTACTTCGCCAAGGTGCTGCCCGAAACCGCCTCGCTGATCCGCACCGCGCGGGCCGGCTCGGCTACGTTGATGGAAATGGACGAAGCGCTGTTCTGACCGCCCCTTGCAAGACACCTGGAGACAAACAAAATGAACTGCAACACCAAGCACCTCGTTGCCGCGCTGGGCCTGGGCCTGTTCGCCGTACTCGCCCAAGCACAGACCACGCCGACCGGCTTGTGGAAGACCATCGACGACGAAACGAAGAAGGAAAAGTCGTTGATCCGAATCACCGAGTCGGGTGGCGTGTTCACCGGCAAGCTTGAAAAGTTGCTCGATCCCGCCACCAAGCCCGATGCGGTGTGCGAGAAGTGCACCGACGACCGCAAAGACAAACCACTCCTCGGCATGACGCTGGTCAAGGGCGTGAGGCAAAGCGAGAGCGACAAGGAACGCTGGGACGGCGGCGAGATCCTCGACCCGAACAACGGCAAAGTCTACAAGGTGCGCCTCACCCCCGGCGAGGGCGGCAAGACGTTGGCGGTGCGCGGCTACATCGGCGCGCCGCTGCTCGGCCGCACCCAAACCTGGCTCCGCGTCGAATGAGCAGCACCCGCACTCACACGCGCGGCCCGACGCAGACCCGATAAATTCAACCGAAGGAAACAGCCCATGAATCGATTCCCCGTGCGCAAGGTCGCCGTACTCGGCGCCGGCGTGATGGGCGCGCAGATCGCCGCCCACCTCGTCAACTGCAAGGTGCCCGTGATCCTGTTCGACCTGCCGGCGAAGGATGGCCCGAAGAACGGCATCGTGACGAAGGCTGTGGAAGGCCTGAAGAAGCTCAAGCCGGCGCCGTTGGGCGTGCCCGAGGACGCCGCACTGATCCAGCAGGCCAACTACGAAGAGCACCTCGATTTGCTCAAGGAGTGCGACCTGATCATCGAGGCCATCGCCGAGCGCATGGACTGGAAGCTAGCGCTCTATCAAATGATTGCCCCCGCGATTGCGCCGCATGCGATCGTCGCCAGCAACACCTCGGGCTTGAGCATCACGAAGCTGTCGGAAGTGCTGCCCGAAGCGATCAAGCCGCGCTTCTGCGGCATCCACTTCTTCAACCCGCCGCGCTACATGGCGCTGGTGGAGCTGATCAACACCCCGACCACGCAACCCGAGATCCTCGACCAGCTCGAAGCCTTCGTGACCACCGCGCTCGGCAAGAGCGTAGTGCGCGCGATGGACACGCCGAACTTCGTGGCCAACCGCGTCGGCATTGCCGGCATGCTGGCGACGATGAAGGAAGCCGAGACCTTCGGCCTGAGCTACGACGTGGTCGATGACCTGACCGGCAAACGCCTCGGCCGCGCCAGCAGCGGCACCTTCCGCACCGCCGATGTGGTGGGGCTCGACACGATGTCGCACGTCATCAAGACGCTCCAAGACAACTTGGCTGATGACCCGTTCTTCGCCAGCTATGCCACACCGCCCGTGCTCGCGAAGCTGATCGAACAGGGCGCGCTCGGCCAGAAGACCGGTGCCGGCTTCTTCAAAAAGGTGGGCAAGGACATCCAGCGCCTCGACCCGGCCACTGGTACTTACGTGGCGGGCGGTGGCAAGGCCGACGAGATCGTCGCGCGGATGCTGAAGAAGGCGCCGGCCGAACGGCTGAAGTTGCTGCGCGAATCGAAGAACCCGCAGGCGCAGTTCCTGTGGGCGATCCTGCGCGACAGCTTCCACTACGCCGCCGTGCACCTCGCTGACATCGCCGAGAGCGCCCGTGATATCGATTTCGCGATGCGCTGGGGCTTCGGCGTCAGCCAAGGCCCGTTCGAGTTGTGGCAGGCCGCAGGCTGGACGACGGTTGCGCAATGGGTGAAGGAGGACATCGAAGCCGGCAAGGCGCTGAGCAGCGCGCCGCTGCCGGCCTGGGTGTTTGAGGGGCCGGTTGCGGCGAACGGTGGCGCGCACCGCGCGGAAGGCTCGTGGAGCGCCGCGCATGCGCGCTGGGTCGCGCCCAGCACCTTGGCCGTCTACCAGCGCCAGCACTTCCGCGAGTCGGTGTTCGGCGCCGGTGCCGAGGCGCCGCTGAAGACCGGCACCGAAGAGTTCAGGAACGAGGAGGTGCGCGTCTGGTCGCTCGACGGCGAGGTGCTGATCGCCAGCATCACCGCGAAGCTGCACCTGATCAGCGAGGCCGTGACGCTGGGCCTGATCAAGGCCGTCGAGATCGCGGAGGCGAAGTACAAGGGGCTGGTGATCTGGTCGCCCGGCGAGGTGTTCTCGGCCGGTGCGAACCTCGAATCGATGATGCCGGTGTTCATGAAGAGCGGCGGCAAAGGCATCCTGCCGGAAGAGAAGAAGCTGCAGGACGCGATGCTGCGCATCCGCTATGCGAGCGTGCCGGTGGTGTCCGCGATTCGTGGCATTGCTTTGGGCGGTGGCTGCGAACTCGCGGTGTATTCGGCGAAGCGCGTCGCCGCGATGGAAAGCTACATGGGCCTGGTGGAAGTGGGCGTCGGCCTGATCCCGGGCGGTGGCGGCCTGACTTACATCGCGCGCCGCGCGGCCGAGATGGCTGGGTCATCAGCCGGCAACAACGCTTCGGCGCATGGCGACATCTTCAAGTTCCTGTCCGACGGTTTCACGAACGCGGCGATGGCCAAGGTCGGCACCGGCGCGATCGATTCGCGCAAGCTGGGCTACCTGCTCTGGAGCGACGTGATCGTGCCGAACAAGGACGAGCTGTTGTACGTCGCGTTGCAGCAGGCGAAGGCGATGTACGAGAGCGGCTACCGCGCTCCGGCGCGCACGCTGTTCCCGGTGGCCGGCCGCAATGCCATCGCCACCATCAAGGCGCAGCTCGCCAATATGCGCGACGGCGGCTTCATCAGCACACACGACTTCCACATCTCGGCGCTCATTGCCGATGTGGTGTGTGGCGGCGATGTCGATGCCGGCTCACTGGTCAGCGAGGAATACCTGATGGCACTGGAGCGCAAGCACTTCTGCGGCCTGCTCGACCACCCCAAGACGCAAGAGCGGATCATGGGCATGCTGCAAACTGGCAAGCCTGTCCGCAACTGATGAAGCTACTGCGCGAACGCCCTGCGTCGTTGGGCGGTGCTCGGAATCCTCACGTACAGGAAGTACGTTCCGGTTCCTGTGCTCCGTCCGCCTAGCGCCTGACCCGCTCGCTACGCTTCACCGGCATCAATCCACCGGAGAATAAGGCCGGACAGCGTCAAGGTGCGTGTGCACCTTGCCGTCC
>CANJKD010000196.1 GCA_947474415.1 Burkholderiales bacterium
CACCCGGGTGCCGTCGGTCGAGGTCTGGAACTGGCCGGGTGCGACGCGCGACAGGTCGGAGCGGCGCTCGAAGCGTTCCTTCAACTCGACGCCGCGGTGGTTCTGCCACGGCCACACGAACAGCGCCAGCAGCGTCACCACCAGCAGCACCGGCCAGCACACGCGCAGCACCGGGCGCACGAAGCGCGTCAGGCCGGCGCCGCTGGCGAACCAGATAGTCATTTCGCTGTCGCGGTACATGCGCGACAGTGTGGCCACCACGGCCACGAAAAGCGACAGGGCAAGCATGGTCGGCAGATGGCCGAGCGCGATGTAGCCCAGCAGCAGCACCACGTCTTGGGGCGCCACCTGGCCCACGGCGGCCTGGCCGAGCGTGCGGATCAGCATCATCGTCAGCACGATGGTGAGGATGACGACGAGCGTGGCACCGAAGTTGCGCGCCAGCTCTCGGCGCAAAGTGGAATCGAATAACATCGTTCGCTTGCCCACGAGGCGTGCCAATACAGGACCGATGATTATGGACTTTCGTCACCACATCTCTTCGCTGCAAGCCCTGGCAGGTACCCCCTGCGACGCGCTCGTGCTGATCGTCACCGGCGCTGCCGCTGACGCGTCGCTCGACGCACCGCTGGCGTCCGCGCTCACCGATGCACTGGCCGAGGGCGACCTCACGCTGAAGGCGGGCAAGACCCTGTACCTGCATCGGCCGGCCGGCGTGAAGGCGCCGCGCGTCGTGTTCGCCGCCACCGGGCCCGACACCTTGAAGGCCTTCCGGGCGGCGGTGGTGGCCGGTATCAATGCCGTCAAGGGCAGCGGCGCCAGGCATGTGGTGGTGGCGTTGGCCGGTGCCGGCCGGCTGACCGACGCGCACGCCGAGGCCGTGGTCACGGCGGCGCGCGAATGCACCTACCTCTATCGCCACACCAAGCCGAGCGCCGCTGCGGCATCGAAGCTCGACACGGTGACGCTGGTGTGCGCCAAGGCCGATGCGAAGGCAGTTCAGCTCGGGCTCGCGCGCGGCCACGCCGTGGCCGCAGGCGTGGCGCTGGCGCGGGAGAGCGCGAACCGCCCGGCCAACCATTGCACGCCCACCTACCTGGCCGAGCAGGCGAAGAAGCTCGGCAAGGAGTTCGGCTTGAAGGTCGAGGTTCTCGACCGGAAAGACTGCGAGAAGCTCGGCATGGGCTCGTTCCTTGCCGTGGCGCAAGGCTCGACCGAACCGCTGCGCTTCATCGTGGCGCGCTACGACGGCGCTGCGAAGTCGCAGGCGCCGGTGGTGCTGGTGGGCAAGGGCATCACCTTCGACACGGGCGGCATCTCGCTCAAGCCCAGCGCCGAAATGGACGAAATGAAGTACGACATGGGTGGTGCCGCGAGCGTGCTCGGCACACTGCGTGCGGTGGCCGAACTGAAGCCGAAGCTGAACCTGGTGTGCATCATCCCGTCGTGCGAGAACATGCCGGCGGGCAATGCCGTGAAGCCCGGCGATGTGGTCACAAGCATGTCCGGCCAGACCATCGAGATCCTCAACACCGATGCCGAAGGCCGCTTGATTCTGTGCGACGCGCTCACCTACGCCGAGCGTTTCAAGCCGTCGGTGGTGGTCGACGTGGCCACACTGACGGGCGCTTGCGTGGTGGCCCTGGGCCATCACCATTCGGGCCTGTTCACTGCCGACGACAAGGTGGCCGAACAGATGCTGGCCGCCAGCCGCGCCGGGCTCGACCCGTGCTGGCGCATGCCGCTCGACGAAGAATACGACGAAGGCTTGAAGAGCAACTTCGCCGACATGGGCAACATCGGCGGGCGTGCCGGCGGTGCCATCACGGCCGCCATGTTTCTGCGCCGTTTTACCGGCAAGTACCCGTGGGCACACCTCGACGTGGCCGGCACGGCCTGGAAGTCGGGCGCAGCCAAAGGCGCCACCGGCCGGCCGGTGGCACTGCTCACGCACTTTGTGCTGGCGCAAGCGGCCTGACATGCGGGCCATTCTGGCCCGGCGCCGGGCCGCTCCCAAGCGGGCAGAGGCGCCAAGGTCCACTCACGTGGGCCTCTTCGCGGCCCATCGAGGCCATCCGACGTACCCGGTGGCCAGGGGGCTCCGTTGACTGAGATCAAGTTCCACTTCAACGTGGCTGATCGCACCGAGTACGCGTGCCGCTTGCTGCGCAAGGCGTCGCGCCAGGGTGCCACGGTGGTCGTGACCGGTCCGGTGCCCGTGCTCGCGTCCCTCGACCGCGCGCTCTGGGCCTTCGATGGGATCGAATTCCTGCCGCACCTGATGCTGCGCGCCGGGCAAACGGTGCCCGAGCGCCTTGGCCGCACCAAGATCTGGCTCAGCGAAGACCCGAGCGCAAGCGGGCACCACGAGGTGTTGGTCAACCTGGGCCTCGATGCGCTCGAAGCGCCCCCGGGTTTCGAGAGTTTCGCCCGCGTGATCGAGGTCGTATCGACTGACGAAAATGATCGCGTTGCGGCGCGCCAGCGCTGGAAGCACTATGCAGCGCGTGGCTATGTGATCGAGCGCCATGAGGTGGCGCGGTGAGCGAGTTCAATTCGCCGCCTCTGCAAGGCGTTCCGACCTTGACCGAAGTCGTTGATTGGCCTGCCGTGCCGCGGCCGTCGGGCTTGATTCCTTCGTTGGATCGACCGACCGATACCGCCATGACAGAACGCGGGGCGCCGCCGCCGCCGCCAATCATCTTGCCGTCAGAGGAGCAAGTGGTTCAGCGCGTTCTCGCCGACCTGCAGCGCCAGGTTGACCTGATGCTTGAATACCGTTTGCGCGAGGTGCTCACGCCCTTGCTCGCCCGTGCTGCAGACAGCGTGATCCGTGACGCACGCGGTGAACTGGCATCGACCTTGCGCGATGTGGTGGCACGCGCGGTGGCCCAGGAATTGGCGCGTCATCGCAATCGTTAGTTGGTGCGTTGTGCCCGCACCAAGGGTGGTAGGTTCGACGAACACGGCCTGCACCGCCGAAAACAGCCCCCGGATTGGAGGCATTTGCCAGGCGGAAGGCGGCCAGAAACCGCGCCATCAGGCCCCGTGGATTCACTATGAAGGCGCTGTTTTTTTTGGGGTATCGTGTCTCGCGTTAACCCTTTTTCATTATTAATTTTTCCATCTGGAGGTTCTTGCATGCAAGTCAAACTGAACACAATCGTCGCCGCAGCTGTGGTGATGTTCGGCGGTGCCGCGTACGCGCAAGACATGGTCGTCAAGATCGGCCACGTGGCGCCGACCAGCGGTGGCATCGCCCACCTCGGCAAGGACAACGAGAATGGCGCGCGCATGGCCATCGACGAACTGAACGCCAAGGGCACGACCATCGGCGGCAAGAAGGTCAAGTTCGAGATGCTCTCGGAAGACGACGCGGGCGATCCGAAGCAAGGCACGGCCGTGGCGCAGAAGCTGGTCGACTCCAAGGTCAATGGCGTGGTCGGGCACCTGAATTCCGGCACCTCGATCCCGGCATCGAAGATCTACAGCGACGCCGGCATTCCGCAGATCTCGCCGTCCGCCACGAACCCGAAGTTCACTCGCCAAGGCTTCAAGACCACGTTTCGCGTGGTGGCCGACGACGTCCACCTCGGCGGCACGCTGGGCCGCTACGCGGTCAACGAAATGAAGGGCAAGTCGATCGCCGTGATCGATGACCGCACCGCCTACGGCCAGGGTGTGGCCGAAGAGTTCACGAAGGCCGTCAAGGCGTCTGGCGGCAGCATCGCTGAAACCCAGTTCACGACCGACAAGGCCACCGACTTCAGCGCCATCCTGACCCAGATCAAGGCGAAGAAGCCGGACGTCATTTTCTTCGGCGGCATGGATGCCGTGGCCGGCCCGATGATCCGCCAGATGAAGCAACTCGGCATCAACGCCAAGTTCATGGGCGGCGACGGCATCTGCTCCGGCGAACTGCCGAAGCTCGCTGGTGGCGCAATGGCTGACGGCCAGGTGGTCTGCGCTGAAGCCGGTGGCGTCGAAGGCACGCAAAAGGTTGGCATGGAAGAGTTCTACAAGAAATACAAGGCCAAGTTCGGCATCGATGTCCAGGTGTATGCACCGTACGTTTACGACTCGGTCAACGTGATGGTGGCTGCGATGGTCAAGGCCGGGTCGGCTGACCCGAAGATGTACCTGCCCGTGCTCGCCAAGACCGAAGGCTTCAAGGGTGTGACCGGCACGATCTCGTTCGACGAGAAGGGCGACGTGAAGAACGGCGCGCTGACGCTGTTCACCTACAAGGGTGAAAAGCGCGACCAGATCGCCGTGGTTCGCTGATCCAGCGCTTTCAGCTGCATCGAAAAGGGCGCCCTCAGGGCGCCCTTTTTTGTGCATTGCTTGGGTGATGGCGGTATCGGCCCTCGTCATCCACTGCAGATCCCCCGGATTTCCACAGGCTTGCCCACAGGGTGCGTGGGCTGCCGGTCTTATCATTTCACAATGGCTGCCGCATTCCTGACCACTGAACATTCCGCCCCCACCCGCCCCGACGACGAGGTCTCGCGGCTGCGCGTTCCACCGCATTCGGTCGAGGCAGAGCAAAGCGTGCTGGGTGGCCTGCTGCTCGACAACAGCGCCTGGGACCGCGCCGGCGACCTGCTCAGCGACAGCGACTTCTACCGCTTCGAGCACCGCCTGATCTTCGCCGCCGTTGGCGCGCTGATCAACGCCACCAAACCGGCTGACGTGATCACCGTCTTCGAGCAGTTGCAAAGCCTGGGCAAGGCCGAAGACTGCGGTGGCCTGGTCTACCTGAACGCGCTGGCGCAAAGTGTGCCCAGCGCCGCCAACATGCGGCGCTACGCCGAGATCGTGCGCGAGCGCGCAGTGCTGCGCAAGCTGGTCGCTGCAAGCGACGAGATCGCCACCAGCGCGTTCAACCCGCAAGGTCGCGCGGTCTCCGCGATCCTCGACGAAGCCGAAGGCAAGATTTTCCGCATCGGCGAGGAAGGCTCGAAGTCGCAGCAGGGCTTCCAGAGCATGGACAACCTGGTGGTGCAACTGCTCGACCGCGTCACCGAACTGCACGAGAACGGTGCCGAAGACGTGACCGGCGTGCGCACCGGCTACTTCGACCTCGACCGCATGACCTCCGGTTTCCAGCCCGGCGACCTGATCGTGCTGGCGGCGCGGCCGTCGATGGGCAAGACCGCGTTCGCGCTGAACATCGCCGAGCACGTGGCCGTCAGCGAGGGCCTGCCGGTGGTCGTGTTCTCGATGGAAATGGGCGCCGCGCAACTCGCGCTGCGGCTGGTCGGCTCGCTCGGCCGCATCGACCAGAGCAACCTGCGCACCGGGCGCCTGAAAGACGACGAATGGGGCCGCTTGTCCGAAGCGGTCGAGAAGCTCGGCAGCGTCAGCATGTTCATCGACGAAAGTTCGGCGCTGACGCCCACCGAGGTGCGCGCGCGCGCGCGCCGCCAGGCACGCCAATGCGGCCAGCTCGGCATGATCGTGGTCGACTACCTCCAACTGATGAGCGGCAGCGGCGGCAGCAGCGACGAGAACCGCGCCACCGTGATCGGCGAGATCTCGCGCGGCCTGAAGTCGCTCGCGAAGGAGCTGCGCTGCCCGGTGATCGCACTGTCGCAGTTGAACCGCTCGGTCGAGACCCGCACCGACAAGCGGCCGATGATTAGCGACCTTCGCGAGTCGGGTGCGATCGAAC
>CANJKD010000197.1 GCA_947474415.1 Burkholderiales bacterium
CGGCTGGCTGAAGCAGGCGCTCGGACCGGACGCGCTCTTCCTCGGCGGGGCAGTGGCGGCCACGGTCGTCACCTTCTTCACCTTCTTGCCGTCGTTCGTGTTCATCCTCGCGGGCGGGCCGCTGGTCGAGTCCACACATGGCAACCTGAAGTTCACCGCACCGCTCACCGCCATCACCGCCGCCGTCGTCGGCGTGATCCTGAACCTGGCGCTGTTCTTCGCTTACCACGTGCTCTGGCCGCAAGGCTTCAGCGGGCCGTTCAGCGTCGCATCGGCGCTGATCACTGTGGCTGCGGCGGTGGCGCTGTTCCGCTTCAAGGTTGGCGTGATTCCGCTGCTGGCCGCCTGCGCGGTGGCCGGGCTGGTCATCACCTTCGGTCAGCCCCTTCTTCGCTGAGGGACATCCATGACGACTGACCAACCGATGGGCGCCGCAACTGCCGGCCGGCCGTGAGGTGATCGTGTACTGCGCCTGTGGCCACGCGGTCGGCCGCGTTACCGCGATGCGGTTGAGGGCCCAAGGCGTGAATGCGCGCTTCGTTGACGGCGCGGCATCGACGCCTGGCAAAGCGCCGGGCTGCGCTTGATGGCCAAAGGAAATGCACCATGAAATGGGTCACACGCGAACGCCCGAAGATCGACCGCATCGCCTGCCCGTGGCTGATTGCGCGCTTCATCGACACCGCGCCCGAATTCCTGTACGCGCCGGCGGCCGACGTGATGACGGTCGCGCATGAGACCGGCGCAATTCCTTACGACATTCCAGGCGTCGAAATGAGCCACGTGGGCGAGTTGTGCAGCTTCGATGCCTTCATAGCGAAGTACCGGCTGACCGAGCCGGCCTTGCAGCAACTGGCGCTGATCGTGCGGGGTGCCGACACGTCGCGGCTCGACCTGACGCCGCAGTCGGCCGGTCTCTACGCGATTTCACTCGGCCTGTCGCGCTGCCTGGCCGATGACCACGAGATGCTCGCGCATGGCATGGTTATGTACGACGCGCTGTACGCGTGGTGCCGCGAAGGCCGCGAGGAAACTCACAAGTGGCCGCCCACCATGGCGGTGGGCAAGCCAGACACTCAGTAGGCGCGGCGCGGGGCGGGCGCGGGGCCGCGGCGTTCGAGGTGGCGGAAGGTGATCCGGCCCTTGCTCAGGTCGTAGGGCGAAAGCTCCAGCGACACGTTGTCGCCCGCGAGGATGCGGATGTGGTGCTTGCGCATGCGGCCGGCGGTGTAGGCGATCAACTGGTGGCCGTTTTCGAGGGTAACGCGAAAACGCGAGTCGGGCAGGATCTCGTTGACCACGCCTTGCATTTCGATCAGTTCTTCCTTTGCCATGGGCAGGTTCCTTGTGTAACTTTCTGCGCCGCAACGCTGCTGGCCAGCGCGCGGCGGTGGGTACTGTGCCCACGAGCAGCTTGCGCAACGAAGGGCCGCCTGGGCGGCGCCTGCCGATGCGCATCGGTCGCGGGAAGAGGGGAAGGCACCGGCCGCTGGGGCCACCCGGTGCACAGCGATCGAGTAGCGCTTCGGTGACAGCGAAGCCGGGGCGACCCGGCATTCGTGGAATTCTGTCAGTGCTCGTCAGTGCTCGACGCGGCAGGGCGCTATTTTAACACCCTTGCCTGAAGTGCGCACCCGGGCACGGCCATGACGTCGCTGTCACGCATTGCTGATAACGTAAGGTACTTCACGTGGAACCCTCATGACGACCCATTCCCTGACCGTGCCGGCGTTGCGCCGAGAATCCTTGCGTGACGGTTTTTTGCACACGGTCGACCTGCTGAGGCAGCGCCGCGCCGACCAGATCGACGAAGGCGACATCGCCGACTATGTCACGCTTGACTGGCTCGAATGGAATGGCGGCGGGCTGCGCGTGACCACGGTTGGCAGCAACCTGTGCCGCCAACTCGCCACGCAACTGCGCTGACTTGGCGCAGGCGCTGGCGGGCGGCTCAGCGCCGCCCCGGCGCGGGCCGTGGCCGGCCGGGTGGGCGCCTCGGGTCGAAGGCCGGCGCCTGCTGTGCGCGCTCTTCGAATTCGCGCCGGGCGGTCGCGAGGTAGCCGTCGAGTTCCTCAACGGCAATGCCTTTCAACGCGCAGAAATTGGCCGGCGTCAGTGTCGTGACCTGGAAGTCATGCAACAGCGTGGCGCGGTTGCGGCGCTGCTGTTCTTCGAGCGCTGCGCGCGATTCGTTGTTGGCACGGCGGCGTGCAAGTTCGTCGAGCGCCACCTGGCGGTGCTCGTCGGTCAGCTCGCCGTTCGGCTGCCCGTCCAGGTCGAAGCGCTGCTTCGCGCGCGACACCGCGATCAAGTAGGCCGTGCTGCCGGTATGGCGGCGGAAGAACGCCGACAAGGCCTGCTTCGTGAAAACGCCCGGCGCGCGTTCCTGGATGTCGACCTGAATCCGAAGTTTCAAAGGCTTCGGTGCGCCGGTGAACAGCGCCGGGAAACGCTGCTTCAACTGGACGGCGCAATCTGCCGGGTTCAGTTGCCGGGCAGCGGGCGCAGCAGCAGGTGCGCTTGCGGGTTCGGCGGCCTGCGCATCGGGCGGCTCGTTGGCCGGTTCAGTGGCGGGCTCGAGCACCAAGGCGTCGACCACCGCATCGCCAGAGATGATGGCAGTCGCGGTGACCGCGTCAGGTGTCGGATTCTCTGCCGTGGGCGGCACTGGGTTCTCAGGCATGGCGCGATCAAAAATAAGCGAAGCCCGGATTGTGCCCGCGTTGTGCCCGCCGGCGCGATCCAACGCGTTCAAACACGTCAGCGCCCAGCCTCAGGCCCACAATTCAAGCAGCAACTCCCGCACAAGCTCGGCGCATTGCTCGATCAGCGCCCCGCGCGGGCGCTGCGATGAGGTGGCGATCCCGAGCGTGGCGGCAAGCTTCGGCTTGCCGATCGGGCGGACGCAGAAGTCGGCCTCGTTTCCGGTCGACTGGATCGCGTTGAGCGCCAGCACGGCGTGCAGGTCTTCGTGCTTCACCAGGTCGAGGATGGCCGGGATGCTCTCGATCTCCAGTGCCACGCGCGCCTTGCAACCCACGTTCGCGAGCGCGGTTTCGAGCAGCATGCGCATCGAATGCGGCCGGCTCGGGATCACCAACGGGTGCATGGCCACCTCGGCCAGCGTGATCGGCGTTCCGATCAGCTTGCGGCCTTGCGTACGTGCCCGGCCCGACACCAGGAACAGCTGTTCGTTCAGCACCGGCAACAAGTCCACTGCGGGTGAGGGCACCACGTTGTAAACCACCGCGCAGTCGGCCCGGCCGATGGCCAGCCATTCGAGCGCGTAGGTCGACAAGCCCTCCACGACGCTCAACGTGGCCTTCGGGAAGCGTTCGCGAAAGGCGCGCACCAGCGGGCCGGTGAGTGTGCGGCTGACGCTCGGTGGCAGCGCCAGCACGACGCGCCCGGTGGCAGCGCCGCGGTGGTCTTCCAGGTCGAGCCGGGCGCGCTCCACCTGGGCCAGGATGCCACGGCTGTGTTCGAGCAGCCGCTTGCCGGCTTCGGTCAGCGTCACGCCGCGCCCGTTGCGCTGCAGCAGCGTTTGCCGCAGTTCCACTTCCAGCGAACGCACCTGCCGGCTCAGGGCCGGCTGGGCCACCGACAGGAAGCTTGCCGCCCGGGTAAAACTGCCCATTTCCGCGACGTGGGTGAAGTAGTCGAGTTGCTTCAGATCCATGCGTTAATGATATGCCGGAATGAGATATCTGCTATGTCAGATAGCTCATTGAAGAATGGCTCTGCATCGCGAAGAATACCCCACGAAGAAGCCTGATCTGTCCCGCCTCGCCGTCTGGTTGCCCCGCAATTCGCCCCGAGTCCTTCCCCGAGACGCACGTGCCCATGCAAACTGCCATCCCCTGCCTGTTCATGCGCGGCGGCACCTCGCGCGGTCCGTTCTTCAACGCCGCCGACCTGCCCGCCGACTTGCCGACGCGCGACGCCGTGCTGCTGGCCGTGATGGGCTCGCCCGACAAGCGCCAGATCGACGGCCTGGGGGGCGCGCACCCGCTGACGAGCAAGGTCGGCATCGTCTCCACGGGCTCGAAGCCGGGTGTCGACCTCGACTTCCTGTTCGCGCAGTTGCAGCCCGACAAGAACACGGTCGACACCACGCCCAACTGTGGCAACATGCTCGCCGCCGTGGTGCCCTTCGCGCTCGAGACTGGCTTGCTGAAGGCGCAGGGCGAGACCACCACGCTGCGCGTGCTCACGCTGAACACCGGCATGCAGTGCGACATCACGGTGCCGACGCCGAGCGGCCAGGTCGACTACACCGGCGAAGCCCGCATCGACGGCGTGCCGGGTCACTCGGCGCCGATCAAGATCATGTTCCTCGACACCGCCGGCTCGGTGGCGCCCGGCCTGCTGCCCACCGGCCGCGTGCTCGACGTGATAGCCGGCATCGAAGTGACCTGCATCGACAACGGCATGCCGCTGGTGATGTTCCGTGCCGCCGACGTGGGCCGCAGCGGGTACGAGAGCGTCGACGAGCTGAACGCCGACAGCGAACTCAAGGCGCGCATCGAGGCGCTGCGCATCCAGGCCGGCCACCTGATGAAGCTCGGCGACGTGACGAGCAAGAACTACCCGAAGATGACGCTGATCGCGGCGCCGCGGAATCCGGACAAGGGCGGCAGCATCAGCACGCGCAGCTTCATCCCGCACGTGTGCCACGACGCCATCGGCGTGCTCGCCGCCGTGACGGTGGGCACGGCCTGCGTGCTCGAAGGTTCGGTCACGCAAGGCATTGCGGTGATGCCGGCGGGCCTGAGCAAGAATGTCTCGGTCGAGCACCCGACCGGCGAATTCAGCGTCGAACTCGAAATCGACCCGGCCGACCCGCAAAACGTGACCCGCGCCGCGCTGCTGCGCACGGCGCGCCTCATCATGCGCGGTGAGGTGATGGTTCCCGCCTCGGTCTGGAACGGAGAAAAGCAATGATCATCGACTGCCACGGCCACTACACCACGGCCCCGAAAGCGCTGGAGAACTGGCGCAACCAGCAGATCGCCGGCATCAAGGATGCGGCCGTGATGCCGAAGGTGGCTGACCTGAAGATCAGCGACGACGAGTTGCGCGAGACGATCCAAGCGAACCAGCTCAAGCTGATGAACGAGCGCGGCAGTGACCTGACGATCTTCTCGCCGCGCGCCAGCTTCATGGCCCATCACATCGGCGACTTCAACGTGTCGTCGACCTGGGCCGCGATCTGCAACGAGCTGTGCTTCCGTGTGGCGGGCCTGTTCCCCGACCGTTTCGTGCCGGCCGCGATGCTGCCGCAATCGCCCGGCGTAGCGCCCGAAACCTGCATCCCGGAACTGGTGAAGTGCGTTGAGCAATACGGCAACGTCGGCATCAACCTGAACCCCGATCCGTCGGGCGGCCACTGGACCAGCCCGCCGCTCTCCGACCGCGCGTGGTACCCGATCTACGAGAAGATGGTGGAGTACGACATCCCGGCGATGATCCATGTGTCGACCAGCTGCAATGCCTGCTTCCACACCACCGGTGCCCACTACCTGAATGCCGACACGACAGCCTTCATGCAGTGCCTGACCGCCGACCTGTTCAAGGACTTCCCGACCCTGAAGTTCCTGATCCCACACGGTGGCGGCGCGGTGCCCTACCACTGGGGGCGCTTCCGCGGCCTGGCAC
>CANJKD010000198.1 GCA_947474415.1 Burkholderiales bacterium
GGTGTCGATCTCGACCTTGTCGCCAGTCTGCACGAACAGCGGCACGTCGATCTCGAAGCCGGTTGCAATTTTCGCCTTCTTCAGCACCTTCCCCGAGGTGTCGCCCTTGACGGCCGGCTCGGTGTCGGTGATCTCGCGCACGAGGCTGGTGGGCAGTTCGACCGAAATGGCTTTGCCATCGTAGAACACCACTTCGACGGGCATGCCGTCTTCGAGGTACTGGATCGCGTCGCCCATGTTCTCTGACTCGACCTCGAACTGGTTGTACTCGGCGTCCATGAACGCGTACATCGGGTCGGCGAAGTACGAGTAGGTACAGTCTTTCTTGTCGAGCATGACCTGGTCGAGCTTGTCGTCGGCCTTGTAGACGACTTCGGTGCCGGAGTTCGACAGCAGACTCTTCAGCTTCATGCGTACGGTAGCGGAGTTACGGCCGCCCCGGCTGTACTCGGTGCGCAGCACGACCATCGGGTCCTTGCCGAGCATGATGACATTGCCGGCGCGAAATTCCATTGCGGTCTTCATAGCGGTTTCCGTGTGCGTTGGGTTTGGGTGCGCTGGCTGGGGCTGTGGCCTTGACCGGGGCACCGGGTGAGTTCACCGGCCCGGCGAGCCGGTTCGGAAAAAGCCTTTGATTTTAGCGTGAATCGGCGGCGAACCTGAGCAACTGGGTGCTCAGGTCGGCTTGGCCCCACAGGCCGGCGCGCCATTCCATGCACCGTCGTGCCCATGCGCGGCCGGGGGGCAAGGCTGGCAATTCAGGGCGGGCGGAGTTCCAGGCCTGCCACAGCCCGCGCACCGGTTCGGCCACTGTCGGCTCGGCGCCCACCGTGAAAAGCGAGAGAAAGGCGTCGAGTTTGACCTGATGCGCAGCATCGTCTTGTGGGTAAATCTGCCACACAAAGGGCTTGCCGGCCCACTGCGCACGCACGAACGAATCTTCGCCGCGCACGAAGTTCAAATCGCAGGCCCACAGCAGATGGTCGTAGTCGCGTTGCGTCAAGGCGGGCAGCAACTGCGCGCGCAGGGCACCGCGCTGCAACCCGCTGCCAAGGCACGCCGCGACCTGCCGGGCCGCGTGGCCGTGCGTTGCGAGCAGCAAGGTGGGCTGCTGCGAGAGTTGGCCCAGAAAAGCCGGCAGGGCCAATTGCTCGTAGCAGAACAGGCTGACGATGCGCTCGCCCGCGCGGGGTTGCGCACCGAGCGCGCGAAGCCAGGCCGCCGCGTCGAAGGCCTGCTGCCGCAGGATGAGATCGTGCTCGCAGATCAACCCGCCGGTGCACTTCGTGAAACCCGGATAGAAGAACCACTTGCGCAAGCCCGCACCCGGCCCGCTGAGTTGCGGCGAGACGAGACCGTGCGCACGTTCGACGAAGGGCTCGGCGCTCAGGTATTCAAGGTTGATCCAGAGCGGCGCACGCGGCATTGCAGCCATGCGGCGAACAAAGCCGTCGGGCAGCTTGCAGCCGAAAGCTTCGATGACGACATCGCCGGGCGCCACGTCGCCGTCGCGCTCATGCTCATGCTCATGCTCATGCTCATGCTCATGCTGATGCTGATGCTGATGCTGATGCTGATGCTGATGCTGATGCGCGTCCGCGTTCGCAGGCCAGGCCAGCACGGTCACCTCGGCCGCTCCGTTGGGCGCCATCCACGACAGTGCGGACGCGTCGTCGATCCAAAGCCTCACCTGCACACCGCGGGCCGCCAGGTCGGCAGCCAGCCGCCAGCACACGCCGACGTCACCGTGGTTGTCGATGACGCGGCAGAACAGATCCCAACGCGGTGTGCCCATGGCGCGGATTATCAGGAACAAGCGCGGCGGGCGGGCGCGGCACAATCCCCCTCCGATGACCGACAGCCCGACTCCTCCGAACCCTTCCGCTGACGACATTCGCGCTGAACCGGCGGCCGAGCTCGCGCGCGCACGGCTGCTCGCCGATGTGGCCGCACTGCCCGGCTTGCCCGGTGTGTACCGCTACTTCGACGCGCAGGACGCGGTGCTGTATGTCGGCAAGGCACGCGACCTGAAGAAGCGCGTGGCAAGCTACTTCCAGAAGAACCATGGCGGCACGCGCATCGGCCACATGGTGACGAAGATCGTGCGCCTGCAGACGACCGTGGTGCGCTCCGAGGCCGAAGCGCTGCTGCTCGAAAACAACCTCATCAAGACCCTTGCTCCGCGCTACAACATCCTGTTCCGCGACGACAAGAGCTACCCGTACCTGAAGATCGCATCGCACCGTTTTCCCCGCGTGGCCTACTACCGCGGCTCGGTCGACCAGAAGCACCGCTACTTCGGGCCGTTCCCGAGCGCCTGGGCGGTGAAGGAATCGATCCAGATGCTGCAGAAGGTGTTCCGCCTGCGTACCTGCGAAGACACGGTGTTCGGCAACCGCACCCGGCCCTGCTTGCTGTACCAGATCAAGCGCTGCTCGGGGCCATGCGTCGGCTTCATCACGCCGCCAGACTACGCACGCGACGTGAACAATGCCGAGCGCTTCCTGCAGGGCGATCAGCAGGAACTGCTCGATGCGCTGCAGGCCCAGATGATGGTTCATGCCGATGCGCTGCAGTTCGAACAGGCGGCCGAGATCCGCAACCAGATCGGCGCCTTGTCGCGCGTGCTGCACCAGCAGGCGGTCGAAGACAACACCGGCGTGACGACCAAAGATGCCGATGTGATCGCCGTCAAGGTCGAAGGTGGCCGTGCGTGTGTGAACCTGGCGATGGTGCGCGGTGGCCGGCACCTGGGCGACCGCCCGTACTTCCCGAAGCATGTCGAAGACGCGGTCGTGATCGGGCCCGACGACGATGAGGGGCAGGAGCGCAGCGCCGGCCCCGAGGTGCAGGTGCTCGAAGCCTTCATCGCCCAACACTACCTCGACGGTGGCGCGCCGCCGCTGCTGGTGCTGAGCCAACCGGTCGACAAGGCGCTGATCGAGGCGCTGTCCCTGCAAAGCGGCAGCAAGGTCACGGCCCAGCACCAGCCACGCGAACCGCGCCGTGCCTGGCTCGACATGTGCATCACCGGGGCGCAGATCAAGCTGGCGCAGCTGCTGGCCGAAGAGGGTTCGCAGCAGGCGCGCACGCGGGCGCTGGTGGATGCGCTCGACCTCGATGTCGGCTTGGGTGCTGACCATCTGGATACCTTCCGCATCGAGTGTTTCGACGTCAGCCACACCGCTGGCGAAGCAACACAGGCATCCTGCGTGGTGTTCGAAGGGCACAAGATGCAGAGCGCCCAATACCGCCGTTACAACATCGAAGGCATCACGGGCGGCGACGACTACGCTGCGATGCGGCAGGTGCTGACGCGGCGTTACGCGAAGATCGTCGAAGCCATCAATGCGGACGCCGCAGATGTCGCGACGGGCACCTCGGTGCGCCTGCCCGATCTGGTGCTGGTGGACGGCGGCCGAGGCCAGGTGAGCATGGCGCGGGAGGTGTTCGAGGAATTGGGTATCGAGTTGTCACGCATCGTCGGCGTCGAGAAGGGCGAGGGGCGCAAGGTGGGCCTGGAAGAACTGGTGTTCGCCGATGGCCGGGTCAAGGTGTCGCTGGGCCGCGACTCGGCGGCACTGATGCTGGTGGCGCAAATTCGTGACGAGGCGCACCGCTTCGCGATCACCGGTATGCGGGCGCGTCGCGCGAGTGTGCGCACCGGTGGCGGCAAGCTCGAAGAGATTGCCGGCGTCGGGCCGAAGAAACGCGCCAAGCTCCTGCAACGCTTCGGCGGCGTGCGGGGCGTTGGGCAGGCGAGCGTCGAAGACCTGCTGACGGTGGACGGAATTTCGAAAGAACTGGCAGAGGAAATCTATCGTGTACTGCATTGACCGACGCGTGCCCGCGTGTTGGCGCGCGGCGCTGGCCGGCTTCGGTTTGATGGCGGGCTGTTCGACCACACAGGTCGTCGAGACACCGTCGACACCGTCGGCGCGGCCGTCGTCGGCGTCACCCGGCATCGTGCCAGCGCCAGCGCCTTCGAACGCGCCACGGCTGGCGGCACCGGGGCCGGTGAAGAACTGGAACGAAGTGCGCCGCCAGGCAGCGCAACGCATGGTCGCAGCGAACCCCATCGGCACCTACCTTGGTGCCGTGCCCGACACCCTGCTGGCCATCCCGGTGTTGGAAATCGAATTGAACGGCGACGGTAGTGTCCGCAAGATCGACGTGCTGCGCCCGCCGCGCCAGGCCAAGGACACAACGCAGCTCGCGATGGACGCAGTGCACCGCGCCGCACCGTTCGGTGACGTTTCGCGCCTGCCCAAGCCGTGGCGCTTCACCGAGACATTCCTGTTCAACGACGACCGCAAGTTCAAGCCGCGCACGCTCGATTGACCGCCGCTCGCCACAGTGCCGCAGGGCGACCGGAAGCGCGCGAAAAGTTGGTCACAATCCCTGCATGTTCTTCAACCTCCCGACTCTGTTGACCTGGGCCCGCATCGTCGCGATCCCGCTCATCGTGGGCGTGTTCCATCTGCCGGTGGCCGAAGCCGACCGCAACCTCATTGCCACCGTATTGTTCGTGGTCGTGGCGCTGACCGACTGGGCCGATGGTTACCTGGCGCGGCGCCTGAACATGACGTCTTCGTTCGGTGCCTTCCTCGACCCGGTAGCCGACAAGTTCCTGGTCTGCGCCGCGTTGCTCGTGCTGGTGGAAATGGCGCGCGTACAAAGCCTCGTGGCGCTGGTCATCATTGGCCGCGAGATTGCCATCTCGGCGCTGCGCGAATGGATGGCGCAGATCGGCGCGTCACGCAGCGTGGCCGTGCACATGCTGGGCAAGGTCAAGACCGTGGTGCAGATGATTGCGATCCCGTTCCTGCTGCACCACGGCGTGCTGTTCGGCGTGATCGACACGCAGCTCTGGGGCACCTGCCTGCTCTACGTCGCGGCCGTGCTGACGATCTGGTCGATGGTGTACTACCTGCAAAAAGCGCTGCCTGAGATCCGCGCCAAGGCGCGTTGATGTCGTTTGGTGCGCCGCGCCCGGTCGCCACGGTGGCGAGCGCGATGCCCTGGGTCTTCGTGCTGATCTGGAGCACCGGCTTTGTGGTGGCACGTTTCGGCATGCCGCATTCGCCGCCCTTCAGTTTCCTGGCGATGCGTTTCGCGTTGTCCTTGATGTGTTTTCTCGTCTGGATCGCGCTGACGGGAGTCGAATGGCCGCGCACAGCCGCGCAATGGATGCATTTGGGCGTCGTGGGTGTCCTTCTGCATGCGGGCTACCTCGGTGGCGTGTGGGCGGCAGTGAAATCGGGCATCGGCGCCGGGACGGTAGCGCTGATCGTCGGCTTGCAGCCGGTGCTCACGGCGCTGTGGATCACCTGGTCACGCACCGGCTCCAAGGCCAATGAAGGGTCGCGCGTGACGGGTCGGCAGTGGCTGGGGCTGGGGCTGGGGCTTGGCGGTCTTGCACTCGTGGTCTGGCACAAACTCGGTGGCGGCGAGGTCACGCCGGTCAACCTGGTGTTCGGCGTCGTCGGCTTGCTCGCGATCACTGCCGGCACGCTCTACCAAAAGCGCTTTGTCGCGGCCGGCGATGTGCGCAGCGCCAGCGCGATCCAGTTGTTCGCCGCACTGGTGGCCACCCTGCCACTGGCGCTGTTCGAAACCGAACGCATGGTGTGGCACA
>CANJKD010000199.1 GCA_947474415.1 Burkholderiales bacterium
CGGCCAGGACGCGCTCAAGTCCACCGGCGGCGCGGGCTTGTTCTACTGCTTCGCGGCCGACTGACCTCTGGCTCGTTCACCAAGAGGCGTTGCCGAACGGATTCGTCGCTGACGGGCTGACGGCGAACCGCTCGCCGAACGGCCCGAGCCCAGCGTCTGGACGGCCGCTTCGACTCGGCTCTTGAGGGTCTGCGCCTCGCTCTTGCTGAGCTTCTTGTCGTCATCGGTGTCGGCCGCGGTCATCAGCACCTTCGAGGCGGTGGCGAATTCGCGGCTGTTGCCGAACACCTTGCGGCCATGGGGCGTGTCCCAGAGGAACATTTCGAGCCCGAGAAAGCAGAGGTGCAGCGCGGCGACCAGACCGACCAGAACATTGGCAATCATCGAGCAGACCTTTCGCGGAACGCCGCCCCCAGGTCGACGCCATCCCTCGTCCGCAATGGTATGGTTACTCCATGACCGCTCCGCCTTCGCGCGTGCTGCCGAAACTGCCACCGCGCCTGCCGACAATCAACTACCTCGCCGGCTACGCCGCCGAGCTGCAGGCCCAGGTGCAAGACCAGCTCGCGAAAGGCACGCTGGGCGAACGCCTGCAACGCCGCTACGCCGAACCGCACGGCGTGCGCACCGATGGCATGTTGTACGACTACACGATGGCGCTGAAGAGCCGCCACCTGCGCAATGCCGAACCGCTCAGCAAGGTGGTGTACGACAACCGCCTGCACGTGATCCGCAACGCACTGGGCACGCACACCACCGTGTCGCGCGTGCAGGGCAGCAAGCTGAAGGCGAAGCGCGAGATCCGCATCGCCGGCCTGTTCCGCACACTGCCGGCCGAGTTCCTGAAGATGATCGTGGTGCACGAACTCGCGCACATGAAGGAGCGCGACCACGACAAGGCCTTCTATGCGTTGTGCCGGCACATGGAACCGGGCTACCACCAGCTCGAATTCGACCTGCGGTTGTGCCTGATGCACGCCGAGGCGACGGGCCAGGCGCTGTGGCCTGCCTGAATGGTGCACCCGGCACCGGTGAACCGGCGCTGGCCCGCTACGGCGAGGCCGTCAACAGCCTGGCGCCATCGACCTTGGCTGCCGCCTTGTCGAGCGTCCACAGCGGTCCGGAATTCGCGGCCGTTGCCAGGGCGGCGTGCAGGCAGTCAGAGGAGTCGGCCAAGGTTTTGGCGTGCTGCAGCAGAGCGAGTTCGAGCGTGCTTTCGGACTCGAAACTCAGCTCTGCCGAGGACAGCAGATCCGACCGCGTCTGAACCACCGCTTGCTTCTCGAACTTGAAATTCGAACGCAGCACCCACTCGAGTTCGAGCGAGACAGTCACGGCAACGAAGAGCGTCTGGGCTTCATTCACGCGCTTCCGAATCAGCTTCCTGGCTGCGGTCGATTGCGCCGCATCGTCTTGAACCAGAAAGCGAATCAAGACGTTCGTGTCGAGCGCCGCCATCAGCGCCAGGCGTGCATGTCTTCAAGGGCGACCGGCTTGCCTTTGGGTGCCTTGAGCTTGCCGGCCAGGTCCAGGATTGACTTCGTCTTTGCCCGCACTATGAGCGCACCGTCTGGAAGCACATGCCAGACCAGTCGGGTCTGCGGGTACCAGCGCCTCCTCACCAGTCCTCCTTGACCGCCAGCGCCATCTGCCGCCCCGCTGGGCTGCGCGCGGCGAGCCAGGCGGTGAGCGTGCCGGCCAGCATCACGGCGGCGCACAAGGCACCCAGGCGCGCCCAGGGCAGCAGCAGGTCCATGCTCCAGTGGAAGCTCTGCGGGTTCACGACCTTGACCAGCACAACGCTCACCGCCAGCCCGAGCAGCAGGCCAAGCAGCGCGCCAGTGGCGGTCCAGACCGCGCCTTCGGCAGTCACCACCGCGAGCACTTGCGCGCGCGTGAGCCCCAGGTGCGCGAGCAGGCCGAATTCCTTGCGGCGCGCCAGCACCTGGGCCGAGAAGCTGGCCGCGATGCCGAACAGGCCGATCGCGATCGCCACCGCCTGCAGCCAGTAGGTGACGGCGAAGCTGCGGTCGAAGATGCGCAGCGACAGCGTGCGGATCTCGCCGGCCGACGCGAACTCCAGCAGCGCGCCGTCGCGGCCGAGTTCGCTGGCCAGCCCGCGCAGCGATGCCTGGACCGCGCTGCCGTCCGCGCCCGGCTGCAGCCACAGCGCGAGGTCGTTGATGCGCCAGTCGCCGGTCAGGCGTTGGTAGTCGTCGCGGGCCATCGCGATGGCGCCGTGCTGGCGCGCGTAGTCACGCCACACACCGCGCACGAACACGCGCGTGGCGATGCTGTTCATGCCTTGCTGCAAGGGCAGCGTCAATGAAGTGCCCGGTGCGGCGCCGTACAGGCTGACCATCGCTTCGCTCACGTAGACGGCGATGGCCGTGTTCCCGATGGTTGGCAGCGCGACCAACTCACCGACCAGCGGCAGGTCTTTCGCGGGGTCGGCGAGCGTGCGCGAGATCAGCACCACGGCGGGCTTGTCGGCCGCCATCTGCAAGGGCAGCACGCGCTGCGCCTCGGCCCGTTGCACGCCGTTGATCAAGGCCGCGCGGCGCGGCAGGTCGGCCGGCAGCGTGACCACGTCGCCGGCCACCACCGACGAGCCGGCGCGCACGTACAGGTCGGCCGGCAGCACCGTGCCCAGCCACTGCGTGACGGCGTCGCGAAAGCTCGCCACCATCACCGTCAGCGCCACCGCCAGGCTCAGGCTCGCGACCACGCCGGCGACCGCGATCGTCGCGGTGTGGCGCTGGTGGCGCGCGCGTTCCACCGCCAGCAGCGCGAGCGCATGGCGCGGTGGCGCCACGCCTTTCAGCAGGGCCGCCACGCCCACCGGCACGCAGGCGATGCCACCGAGCAGCAGGCAGGCCACCGACAAGTAGGCCGCGAGCGGAATGCCCGCCAGCGGCGGCAGCATCGACAAGCCCACGCCGGTGGCCAGCAGCAGCGGGCCGACCCAGGCCGGGCCGGTTGTCGAACCGCTCGTGCCCAGCCCTTTCAAGGCCTGCGCCGGCGCGAAGCGTTGCGCGGCGCGCGCCGGCAACCAGCCGCCGACCATCGCCGCGGCCACGCCGAGCCCGCCGTAGACCGCCGCCGCGCCGGCATCGAACTGCAACGCCGGCGCGACGCCGGGAAAGTAGCCCCCGCCGAGGTCGCCGGCCAGCAGGCGCAAGGCCGTTGCTGCCAGCCCTGTGCCCAGCGCCAGACCGAGCACACTGCCAGCCGCGCCCAGCAGGGCCGATTCGGCCAGCACCAGTTGCATCCGTTCGCGCCCGCTCAGGCCCAACACGCCGAGCAAGGCGAGCTGCGGCAAGCGCTTCGCGACCGACAGCGACAGGATCGAAAACACCAGGAAGGAGCCGGTGAACAAGGCCACGAGCGCGAGCACGGTCAGGTTCACGCGGTAGGCGCGCGAGACGTTCGAGATGCGTTGCGCCGCTTCGTCTGGCGCCGCTGCGCGAATGCCTTGCGGCAAGGCCAGTTCGCGCAACACGGTGGCGCGGTCGGCGCCCGCGCGCAGGCGCACGTCGATGCGGCTGACGCGGCCGAGCCAGCCGAAGGCGGTCTGTGCGCCGGCGATGTCCATCACCGCCAGCGCCGCACCAGCCGCACCACCCGCGCCATCGGTGCCGCCCATACCGCCTGCCGCAATACTGCCTTGCACACGCAACCGGACGCTTCCGTTCGTCGTCTGCAAGCGCAGCGGGCGGCCATCAAGCGGCTTGCCCTGAAGCGACGTTGCGCCCAGCTTCCGGCGTGCTGCGGCGTTGAGGAAAATCGCCCCGGGGTCGAGCAGCGCGAAGCGGTCGGCGGCGTCGGCCGGGCGCGGCATCAGCGCCGGCGAGAGCGGGGCTGCCACCAGCGCATCCAGGCCGATCACCTTCAACGCGACGCGCTCATTGCGTTCGTCGAAGGCATAGGTGTCGATCTCGATCACCGGGCTCGCAATGGCCACCTGCGGGTGGCGCGCGACGCGCTCGTAGAGGGCCTCGTCGAAGCCGCTGCGCTGGCCACGCAATTCGAAGTCGGGCTGGCCGTTCACCGAGCGCACCGCCGAACTGAATTCGCTCAACGCCGACTGGTTGATGAGTTGCACCGAGAACGCCAGCGCGACGCCGAGCGTGACGGCCAGCAGCGCGGCCAGGTTGCGCCACGGGTGGTGGCGAAGTTCGGGCCAGGACCATGCGCGCAGCAGGCGCAGCAGCAAGCGCATCAGGCGGGCGCCGCCGATGGGTTGCGGGTGCGGTCCTGCGCCTTGTCGGGCTGAGCGTCGACAGGGCCTTCGCTCATGCCGGTGGCGGTGAGCGTCAACACCCGGTCGGCGCGCGCTGCGGCGGCGCGCGAATGCGTCACCAGCACGCAGGCCGCGCCCTCGCGGCGCACCTGCGCGCAGAGCAGGTCCATCACGCGCTCGGCAGTGCTTGGGTCGAGGTTGCCGGTGGGTTCGTCGGCCAGGATGAGTTGCGGCCGGTGCACCAGCGCCCGCGCGATCGCAACCCGCTGCAACTGCCCGCCCGACAAGGTTTCCGGAAGCCGCGCGCCCAGGCCTTCCAGCCCCACCGCCGCCAGCACCGATTGCACGCGCGCATCGTCGGGCCGCCCCTGCAGCAGCAGCGGCAGGCCGACGTTGTGCGCAACGCTCAGGAGCGGCAGCACATGAAAGGCCTGAAACACGAAGCCGAGGTGGGCGCGGCGAAACAGCGCCTGCTGCGTTTCGGGCAGCACGGTGACGTTCGTGCCGTGGACCAGCACCCGGCCACTGTTCACGCTGTCGAGCCCGGCAATGCAGTTCAACAGCGTCGACTTGCCGACGCCCGATTCACCGAGGATGGCAACGAACTCACCGGCTGCGACCTGCAGATCAACTTGCGAAAAGACCGGCACGCCGCCGTAGCACTTGGAAAGATCGCGGAGTTGCAGCATGAGCAGGCCGGGGTGAAGACGGGCTGATTCAACCACAGCCTCCGTTCACTTCGGTCTTGAACGGGCAAAGGCTGCCCGAGGGCAGCCTTTGCAACAGGGAAGCGGCGCCGGGAAGGTCAGACAGGCTTGCGGCGCCGCGCGGCGAAGCCGACCGCGAACAGGCCGCCGGCCAGCAGCGCGTAAGTGGTTGGCTCGGGAACGGCGGCCACGGTCATCACGCGAATGTGGTCACCGGGGGCTGCGGCCACCCAGGAAAACGTCATGGTGTCGCCGGCGTAGGTAGTGTGGGCCTTGTCGTTGGCCTCCAGGCCGATCAAGACGTTGCGGTAGTCGTAAGCCACGCCGGGCTTGCCGAACGAGGCCGTGGCTTGCAGTTCCGACTGGTCGTCCTGCACGAACAGAATCTTGCTGTCGAAGATGACGGCGCCCTTCACGCGGGTATCGGTGTGGTCCGGGTCGAAGAACACGAACCATGAATCGACCGCCTGGCCTTGCCAGGTGCCGGTGCTCTCGAACATCCAGAACAGCTTGTTCGGCTGGTTGAGGTTGTTGTTGCCGACCGGGCCGACGCCGCTGTACTTCACGAAGCTGTCGGGGGCCACCAGCACGGCAGTCGGGTCGGCGGGCTGAACCGCATGGGCCGCCAAGGCGAACACGCCGAGGGCGATGGCGGACAGGGCTTGCTTGGTCATGACGGGCTTTC
>CANJKD010000200.1 GCA_947474415.1 Burkholderiales bacterium
GGAGCGCTGGATCACGCCATCGCGCCGGCCCGGGCTGACCGCGCTGTGTGGCGTGACCCTCGGCGCGCTGCTGATCGGCTCGATCCCTGGCATCTGGATTGGCGCCCAACTGACCTGAAAAATGCCTGAATCGTTGGTGCGAACGCTGCTGTGCCTCGCACTCGTCACCGCTGGACTGAAAGTGATCTCCTGACATGTACCTCTACACCGAATTCGACAAGCAGTTCGTCCGCCAGCGCGCCGCGCAATACCGCGACCAGCTGGAGCGCAAGCTCGCCGGCAAGCTGTGCGAGGAAGAGTTCAAACCGCTGCGGCTGCAGAACGGCTGGTATGTGCAACGCCATGCGCCGATGCTGCGCGTGGCGGTGCCCTATGGCGAGCTGAGCTCGGCGCAGTTGCGCGCCCTGGCGAACATCGCGCGCCAATACGACCGCATGGACGACGGCCCGTTCGCCGGTGCCGGCGGCTTCGGCCACTTCACGACGCGCCAGAACCTGCAGTTCAACTGGATCCCGCTGACGCGCAGCGCCGATGTGATGGACGCTCTGGCAGTCGTGAACATGCACGGCATCCAGACCAGCGGCAACTGCATCCGCAACATCACCAGCGACGCGCTTGCCGGCATCGCCCCCGATGAAGTCGTGGACCCGCGCCCCTATTGCGAACTGCTGCGCCAGTGGAGCACGCTGCACCCCGAGTTCGCGTTCCTGCCGCGCAAGTTCAAGATTGCGGTGACGGGTTCGGCTGAAGACCGCGCCGCGATCGCCTGGCATGACGTCGGCCTGCAGTTGCTGAAGAACGCGGCCGGCGAGGTCGGCTTCCGGGTGCTGGTGGGCGGTGGCATGGGCCGCACGCCGGTGATCGGCACACAGATCCGCGACTTCCTGCCCTGGCAGCAGGTCCTGGTCTTCATCGAGGCCATCGTGCGTGTCTACAACCGCTACGGCCGGCGCGACAACGCCTACAAAGCGCGCATCAAGATCCTCGTGAAGGCGGAGGGCCAGAAGTTCATCGACGCGGTGAACGCCGAGTTCATCGACATCCTCGAGAACGACGAGGGCGGCAACGCCCACCTGTTGCCGCAGGCCGAGTTCGACCGCGTGGCGGCCTGCTTCGTGGTGCCGGCCGGCGTGCAGGCGGTGCCCGAGGTGGCGAGTGCTGCATTCGACGCACCCCTCGCCTTCGGCCGCTGGCTGGAGCGCAACGTGCACGGCCACCGGCTGAGCGGCTACCGCGCCGTCACTTTGTCGATCAAGCGCGGGGGCCAAGCGCCCGGCGATGTCACGGCCGAGCAGATGGACGATGCAGCCCTCATTGCCGAGCGCTTCAGCCATGGCGAGATGCGCGTCAACCACGACCAGAACCTGGTACTGCCGTGGGTGCGCGAGACCGAGTTGCAAGCGCTCTGGCAAGCGGCTCGTGAGGCCGGCTTCGCGAACCCGAACATCGGCCTGCTGACCGACATGATCGCCTGCCCCGGCGGTGACTTCTGCGCGCTCGCGAACGCCCGTTCGCTGCCGCTCGCCGAGGAACTGATGCAGCGCTATGCCGAGATCGACGAGCTCTACGACATCGGCAACATCGACCTGCACATCAGCGGTTGCATCAACTCCTGCGGCCACCACCACAGTGGCCACATCGGCGTGCTTGGCGTCGACAAGGACGGCAAGGAGTGGTACCAGATATCCCTCGGTGGATCCGACGGTTCGGCCATCAGCGGTGCGCCTGTCGCCGGTAAAGTGATCGGCCCGTCGTTCGCCGCCGACGAGGTGGCCGACGTCATCGAGTCGGTGATCGATACCTACCGCGAACAGCGCACCGCAGCTGAGCTTTTCATCGACACCGTGAAGCGCATCGGCCTCGACCCGTTCAAGGCCAAGGCGAACGCGGTGCGAAGCAGCACCGCGCTGAACCGCCACGACACGCAAACGGCCTGAGCGACCGCAGGGGCAACACCATGAAATTCATCGACACCCACAAAGACCGCTGGAATGTGCTCGGCGGTGAAGACGGCCCTGCCGCCTGCATCAACCCTGTGCCCTTCCTGCTGCTGAGCGTGGAGCAATGGCACGCCTTCCGCGCGCAATGGCCGGCCGGCATGCCGGTGGGCGTGGCGCTCGCCAACGATGCAGAGGTGAAGGAAATTGCCGCCGACCTGCCACGCCTGAGCCTTGTGGCGTTGAACTTCCCGAAGTGGGTCGACGGCCGCGCCTACAGCCAGGCGCACACGCTGCGCTCGCGCTACAAGTTCGAAGGCGAGATTCGCGCTACCGGCGAGGTGCTGGTCGACATGGTGCTGCTGCTGAAGCGCACCGGCTTCGACGCTGCCGTGCTGCGCGCCGACCAGTCGCTCGACGCCGCGCACCGCGCGCTGACGTTCTTCCCCGGTCACTACCAAGGCGATGTGCCCGACCCGCAGCCGCTGTTCGGCAAGCCGCCAGGCACCGCAGATGCCTTGGCCTGCGCCGCAGTCAATGAATTCGTGAACCAGGGCGCAGCGATATGAACTCGCGCGCCATGGCACTTTATGCCCGCGAAACCGCCGGTTTCGGCGCGCGCGTGGTGCATGCCGTGGCGCTGCTGCGCAACGCAGCCGTCGACCGCCCGGACGGCATCGTCCAGGCCACCAGCCTGTGCGCCGAAGACATGGTCATCACCGACCTGATCGGCCGCCTGCGCTGTGACAGCCGCGCGATCCGCGCTGACCAGCTCGACACCGAACCCGCCGTCGTGGGCCGCAAGTACCTCGTGCGCCACGGCAACCGCTGGGTGCAGACGCGCATCACCGCGATCGAAAGCCGGCTCGACATCCACACACTGGAAGCGACCGACGCGCACCAGCTGGCCGCGAACGAGATCGGCATGGTGGTCATCGAGACGCAGCAGCCGCTGCCGATCGAGGCCTGCGAGACGAACCGCACCGGCGGCTCGCTGATCGTTGTCGAGCCGGCCAGCAACCGCACCAGCGGGGCCTTGCTGGTCAAGGCCGCGCTCTAACCGTCATCATCAGCATCATCATCATGGGCCATGTCGTCTTCATCGGTGCCGGCCCCGGCGCGGCCGACCTGCTCACGCTGCGCGGCGCGAACCGGCTGGCACAGGCCGAGGTGGTGCTGTTCGATGCGCTCACCGACCCGGCCTTGCGCGAATTTGCGCCGAACGCGCGCTGGGTGAACGTGGGCAAGCGCGGCTTTGCCGACAGCACTGGCCAGGCGACCATCAACGCGCTGCTCGTGAAGCATGCGCACGAGTGCCGAATGGTCGTGCGCCTGAAGGGCGGTGACCCCAGCGTGTTCGGCCGGCTCGAAGAAGAGTTGATCGCGCTGGCACAGGCCGGCATCGCGTGCGAGGTGGTGCCGGGCGTCACTTCGGCGCTGGCCGCGGCGGCAGCCACGCAGCGCCCGCTGACGCGGCGCGGCAATGGCCGCAGCGTCAGCCTCACGACCGCGATGACGCGCGACGGCACGCTGCACGCATCGCGCAGCGCCGACACCGAGGTGTTCTACATGGCCGGCAAGCAGCTGGCGGCCCTGTCGCGCCGGCTGCTGGCGGCGGGCTGGCCGGCGAACGCGCCGGTCAGCGTGGTGTCGCGGGCCGGCTGGCCCGACCAGTTGCACAGCGACCATGAAGCCCGCGATCTGGCGCTTGCGGCGCTGCTGCATGCAGGCAGGCCGACGGTCGTCACCGTCGGCGCTGGTGCTGCGCCGCTGAACGCGGTGATGGCCTCAGCGGAACAGCCCTGCGCGGCCCATGACCCGACGCAAAGCGCGGTCGCATCGAAGCCCTAAAATTTGACATCCTGACGCCGGGGCGCGTGACGCTTGTCCACGTCACCCTGCGCGCTCCGCATCACCAACCAAGTCCTTCGCCATGACCCATGTCGTCCTCGAATCGTGCATCCGCTGCAAGTACACAGACTGTGTGGATGTCTGCCCGGTCGACTGCTTTCGCGAGGGCCCGAACTTCCTGACCATCGACCCCGATGAATGCATTGACTGCGCTGTCTGCATTCCCGAATGTCCGGTGAACGCCATCGTGCCCGAGGAAGATGTGCCGGGCAACCAGCAGCACATGATCCAGCTGAACGCCGACCTGGCGAAGAACTGGCCCAGCATCACCAAGCGCAAGGGCCCGCTGCTCGACGCCGATGACTGGAAAGACCGGACCGGCAAGCTCGACGAGCTGATCAAGTAACGCGCGCTGCAGCAGGGAATGACCGAGCCACACGGCATTCAGGCGCCGATCGAGACCGACGCTGTCGTCATCGGCGCCGGCCCGGTCGGGCTGTTCCAGGTGTTCGAGCTGGGCTTGCTGGAGCTGCGCTGCCACGTGGTCGACTCGCTGCCCGGCCCGGGCGGCCAGTGCACCGAGCTCTATGCCGACAAGCCGATCTACGACATCCCCGGCACGCCCGCGTGCACCGCAGGCGAGTTGATCGACAGGCTGTTGCTGCAGATCGCGCCCTTCGAAGCACAGTTCCACTTCGAGCAACAGGTGGACGTGCTTCAACGCCTTGACGATGGCCGCTTCCGGCTCGAGACCTCGAAGGGGTTGCGGCTGATCGCGAAGGTCGTCGTCATCGCTTCGGGTGTGGGCTCGTTCCAGCCACGCCGCTTGAAGATCGAGGGCCTCGACGCCTTCAACGACACGCAGGTCTTCTACAGCGCAGCCGAAGCCCAGGCGTTCGCAGGCCAGCGTGTGCTGGTGATCGGTGACGGCGAGGCCGCGCTGGAATGCGCGCAGCGGCTCGCCGTGCCCGGGCCGCAACGCGCCACCGAAGTGACCCTGATGCACCGTCGCGACGAGTTCAAGGCCGCACCCGACACCATCGCCCGGTTCATGCAGCTGCGGGCCGCGCAGCAACTGCATTTCATCGCCGGCCAGGCCACCGGCTTCGAGCAACACGGCGGCCGATTGACGGCGCTCACCGTCATCGCCTCCGACGGTTCGACGCGAGCCGTGCCGGCCGACGCGGTGATCATCCTCACCGGCCTGAGCCCCAAGCTCGGCCCGATTGCCGACTGGGGCCTGGCACTCGCGCGCAAGCAGCTCGTCGTCGACACCGAAAGATTCGAGACCAGCGAGCCCGGCATCTTCGCGGTGGGTGACGTGAACACCTATCCGGGCAAGAAGAAGCTGATCCTGTGCGGCTTCCACGAGGCGGCGCTCGCGGCGTTCGGCGCGGCGGCCCATGTGTTCCCGGGCAAGGCCGTGCCGCTCGAATACACCACCACGAGCCCGCGCCTGCTGCGCGCGCTCGGCGGGTCCGGCGCGCCAGTGCCATAATCGCGCCCGTTGTCCAGCCCGCTGAACAACATTCGCTAGGGGTGTTGCACGGCCCGAAGCCTCGCGCTTCAGACCGTTCGACTGAGACAGACCCTTTGAACCTGATTGAGGTAATCCTCGCGCAGGGAAGCATGGCCCGCACACGTCGTGGATTTCAACGTCTGCGTCGACGTTTGCGCGGCCCGCCGACCTGCCATCGCAACCTGGAACCACGATGGCACGCTACGCGACATTCAAACGCTCTTTGATCGCCGCCGCCGCATGGCTGGTGAGCGCCCAGGCGCTGGCACAGATCGCATCCACACCCACGCCTGTGCCCACGACGCCCGCCTCGGCGTCGGTAC
>CANJKD010000201.1 GCA_947474415.1 Burkholderiales bacterium
AGGCCGCTTCCGGGCCGGTGGGCGCGTTTTCCAGTGTTTCGGCGAACAGCCGGCCGAACACGCCGGTGGTGTGCAGCGCCAGCGCCAGCGCGCCGGCGAACGGGCCCAGGCCGGCAGCCAGCACCATCAGCGCTGCCCACACCAGTTCGGGCACGCTGCGCAGCACGTTCAGCACCAGCCGGCTCGCCGCCCGCGCGGCAGTGCCGCAGCGGCCCGCAGCCGGCAAGGCCAGCGCCGCGCCGAACAGCACCGCCACGAGCGTGCCGACGGCCGAGACAGCGAGCGTCTGCAGGCCGGCCCAGGCGGTTTTCGCGAGGAAGGCGCCCGACACATCGGGCGGGAAGAATTCGGCCACGAACTTCAGCATCAGCCGGCGCGATTCGGCACTGAAAAGGCCGCGATAGTCCGCCCCCAGGTAGACGAAGCTGGCGACGATGGCGGCCAGCACCGCGAGCGTCACGGCCACGCAGGTGAGGCACGGGCCGGCCGCCTGCGCGCGCTCGGCGGCGCTCAGCTCATGGGCTGCGGCTTCATGCGTCATGCGAGCAACCTGCGCAGCGCCGCGCTCAGCGCGTCGGCCAGCAGCACCAGCAGCAGGAAGGTGATGAGGATGCTGCTGGCTTCACCGCCGTTGAGCATCTTCATGGCCTGGTCCATCACCTGGCCGAGGCCGCCCGCGCCGACGAAACCCATCACGACCGAGGCCCGCACCGCGCATTCCCAGCGGTACACGGTGTACGACGCCAGCTCTTGCGCGGCCCCCGGCAGCAGCCCGTAGCACAGCGCCGTCACGCGCCCACTGCCGGCTTCGAGCAGCGCGCGGGCGGGCCGCGTGTCGCCCGACTCCAGGATCTCGGCGTACACCTTGCCGAGCATGCCGGCATAGGTGATGGCGATGGCCAGCACGCCGGCAGCCGGCCCAAGGCCGAGCGCGCGCACGAACACCAGCGCCCAGACGATTTCGGGGATGGCGCGCAGAAAGGTCAGCACCATGCGTGCCACGCCACGCAGTGCCCGGCCGCGCCGCCACGCGTTGCCCGGCCCGATGCGCGAGACCGAGAGCGACGGCGTCATCGCGAACGCCAGCGGCACCGCGAGCACCCACGCGAGCGCGATGCCGGCGGTCGCCATCGCCAGCGTCTGCAAGGTCGCAACAAACAGCAAGCCGAGGAATTCGATCGAGATGGCCGGCGGCAGGAAGCCGATCAGGAAGTTGCCCATCACCTTCAGGTTGCCGGCCTCGAACAGCACCCACGGCTTGAACTCGGCCAGCACCAGCAAGGGCCACAGCACGACGATGGCGGCCACCAACGCCCCGGCGCGGGCCCGCGCCTGCGGGTCATGCAGGGCGGGCGTGCCGAGTGCCGAGGTGTTCACCGGCAACCCGGCCGCACGACCGTGGCCGGCTTCGCCAGGGGCACGACGTTGCTGCGGCCGGCGCCAAAGATGGCGGCCGCGTCGGTGGCATCAACGGTTTCGACAGCATCGGCGGCTTCGAGCGCCAACGACGCGCCACCCTGGGTCGGCAGCACCGCCCCTTCGGCGGCATACAGCTCGTGCAGCATCGCGGGGCTGACCTCGCGCGCGGGCCGGTCGAACACGACCTGGCCCTCGCGCATGCCGACGATGCGCGGGAACCATTTCAGCGCCAGATCGACAGCGTGCAGCGAGGCCACCAGCGTCGCGCCCGTGGCCTGCGCTTGCGCGACCAGCTGGCCCACGGCCGCGTCAGCCAGCACCGGGTCGAGCGCCGACACTGGCTCGTCGGCGAGCAGCAATTCGGGGCGCTGGTACAGCGCGCGGGCGATGCCGACACGCTGCAACTGCCCGCCCGAGAGCCGGTCGCAGCGCTCGAACAGGCGGTCGGCGAGATCGAAACGCGCGAGCACGTCACGCGCCCCGACGATGTCGGCCGGATAAAGCAGCGAGGCCAGCGCGCGGCCGGCCGACCAGGTGCCGAGCCGCCCCGCCAGCACGGCTGTGACAACGCGCAGCCGAGGCGGGATCGGCGGCGTCTGGTGAACCATGCCGATGCGCGCACGCAGCCGCCGCAGGCCGCCGGCGCCAAGCTGCCAGGGGTTCGCGCCCAGCAACTCGACGCGGCCTTCGCTGGGCCGCACCGACGTGCCCGCGACGCGCAGCAAGCTGGTCTTGCCGGCGCCCGACGGCCCGATCACCGCCACCTGTTCGCCAGCCGCCAACCGCAGGCTGACCTGCTTCAGCGCGCGGTGGCCATTCGGGTGAACCAGGCCGATGTGGTCGAAGGACAAGCCCATGCCGAACGACGGGCTCAAGTTTGGCGCGCCGACAAGGCGATTCGCATCATTTGATCAGCCCGGCCGACTTGGCTGCGGCCTCGATGCCGTCGTAGTTCGACGCCTTGGTGGCGATGAACTTGCTGGCGCGTTGCAGGTCCATGATTTCCTTCTGCTCGGGCTTGCTGGCGTCGAGCTTCAGGAAGGCCTCGGTGATTTTCTTGGTCAGCGCGGCGTCGAGGCCGGGGCGCACGGTCCAGTTGTAGTCGTAGTACGGCGGCGTGGTGGCGAGCACGCGCACCTTGGCGGCGTTCGGGTTCGCGGCCTCGACCAGCTTGTCCATCACCGACGCGTTCAGCACGCCGGCGTCGGCACGACCCGAGGCCACGAAGGCGACGGTGGCGTCGTGTGCGCCGGAGAAGGCGACGGCCTTGAAGTCGGTGTCGGGCTGGATGCCGGCCTGCTGCAGGAAGAAGCGTGGCATCAGGTGGCCGGAAGTGGACGACGGCGCACCGAACGCGAAGGTCTTGCCCTTCAGGTCGGCCAGTGTCTTCGCCGGGCTGTCGAGCGGCACGATGAAGCGGCTCGTGAACTTCTCGTCCTCGGCGCGCTGCACGATCGGCACGGCGCCGCCGTTGGTGCGGATCTTGGCCTGCACGAAGGTGAAGCCGCCCAACCAGGCCAGGTCGATCTTGTTGCTGGCCAGGCCTTCGACGACCGCTGCGTAGTCGGTCACCGGCGTGAACTGCACGTCGAGGCCGGTTTCCTTCTTGAGGTAGTCACCGAGCGGCTTGAACTTGCGCTGCAGTTCGGTCGGCGCTTCGTCGGGGATGGCCGAGACCCGCAGGACGCTGGTCTGGGCCAGCGCGGTGCCGGTGCCGATCAGCAGAGCCAGCGCGGCGAGGAGGCGGGTGGGAATGAGTTTCATGGCGCGGTGTTCAGGTTAAGGTGGGCAGGATTGGAGCAGAGTTCAGGTGCGAGGTGACGTGCGAGCCGCGGCGGTGCGGAAGCCCGCGAACACATCGTTGCGATCGGGTTCGAAGAAGTTGCGGTAGCGGCGGTCATGGAGTCGCGCCGACGTCGCGAAGGCACCGCCGCGAAGCTCGCGATGATCAAAGAACCAGGGCATGGAATATTCGCGGTACGGGCCGGGGGCGAAGCCGGGGTAGGGCTGGAACGCATCGGCGGTCCATTCCCAGACGCTCGCGCCCCAATGCATCCCCGGCGCGGCGTGTTCCCATTCGGCGGCGCTCGGCAGGCGGCGTTTCGCCCAGAGGCAGTAGGCCTCGGCCTCGAAGGCGTTGACGTGGATGACGGGCGCGTCGGGTGCGAGTGGCAGCCAGTGATCGAACCAGCGTGTTTGCCAGCCGCTGGCCGGGTCACGCCGCCAACGTTGCGGATGGCTCAGCTTCGACGCCGCGCGCCACGCGCCGGCCGCACCGGGCCAGTACCCTGCGTCGTCATAGCCGCCGGCATCGACGAAGCGCTGGAAGGCGCCAGCGCTGACCGGCGCGGCATCGATCTCGAAGTCGGCCAGGGACAGCGCGCGGGCCGGTTGTTCGTTGTCGAAGGCGAAGCCGGCTGCGTGCGATGGCACGCCAATCTGCAACTCGCCGCCGGGCACCCGCAGCGGCTCGGCCCGCGGCATGGCCCGCAGTTCGCAACCCGCCGGCGCGGGCAGGCCGAGCGCAGCGCGCAGCCAGGTGAAGGCCTCGCCGTGCATGTCTTCGTGGAACAGCGCGAGGCGGTGGAAGTAGAGCGCGGCGTCGCCCTTGCCTTCGTCCGCGTCATCGGCCACGACGGGCAGCGCCGCCACGCAGGCGTCGAGCTGCGCCCCGAGCATGTCGACCAACTCTTCGCGAGACGGCATCGGCATGCGCCAGCGCGCCGCATCCGCGAGGCGCGCCGAATCGAAGCGCGCGTCGGGCCCGGCATGGCGCGGCGGCTGCGCTGCCAGCGCGAAGCCGTCGGCGTCGCGCGTGTGCGGCCCGCGCAGGGTCCAGAACTCGGCGAACCATGCGAGGTGGCCCAGCTCCCACGCGATCGGGTTCACGCCGCGCCGCTCGGGCACCTGCCACTGCGCGTCGGCCAAATCATCGACCAACGCCCAGCTGCGCGCGCGGCTGTCGCGCAGCGCCTGCGCGAGCGCGGCACCGCGCAGGGCCCGCGGCTCAGTGGGGCGCACGGCGTGAAAAGAGTGGACCAGTTCTGGCACTTCAACCATGCGCCGCCTCCGGCCGTGTCAACATCCGGGGATGAAGCCCCGCCGCCCGACCCTTTGCATCGTCTCGCCCGCGCTGGCGGCGGCGAACAACGGCAACTGGCAGACCGCAGCGCGCTGGCAACGCTTCCTCGCGCCGGTGGCCGACGTGGTCATCACAACGGCCTGGGACGGCGCACCCGCCGACGCGCTGGTCGCGCTGCACGCGCGCCGCTCGGCCGATTCGATCAAGCGCTTTCGGGCCGCCCACACCGATGCGCCGCTCGCGCTCGTGCTGACCGGCACCGACCTGTACCGCGACCTGGATTCCGATGCTTCGGCTCGACATTCACTGGAGTGTGCCAGCCACGTCGTGGTGCTGCAGGACGAAGGTCTCGAACGCCTGCCGCCGGCGGCCCGCGCGAAGGCGCGCAGCATCGTGCAATCGGCATCGAAACTGATCCGCCACGACGCGGCGCACGGCTCCATCACCTTGGTTGCGGTCGGCCATTTGCGCGACGAGAAAGACCCGCTGACGCTGATGCGGGCGGCGCGGCGGCTGGCGGCTTCCGGACCAGACGGCGCAACACCCGCGATCCGCGTCGTTCACATCGGCGGCGCGCTCGATGCCGCTTTGGGCGAGCAAGCCGAACGCACGATGCAGGCCTGCCCGCAGTACCGCTGGCTCGGCAACCTGCCGCATGCCAGCGCGCGGCGCTGGATCGCGCGTTCCCAGGCGCTCGTCCACATGAGCCGCATGGAAGGCGGCGCGAACGTGGTCATCGAAGCGGTGCGCTCCGGTGTGCCGGTGCTGGCGAGCCGGATCGACGGCAACGTCGGCCTGCTCGGGCGCGACTATGCGGCTTACTTCGAAACCGGCGACGCGCAGGCGCTGGCCGCGCTGATGCAGCGCTTCGCCGCCAGCCCCGCCTTCGCCGCGCACCTGCGCGCGCAATGCGCGCTGCGCGAACCCCGCTTCGCACCGGCCGCCGAGCGCGCCGCCGTGCGCGCCCTGCTCGCCGACCTGCTTGCCGATGGTGCAGCCGCGCAGCCGGCCAAGCCCCGCGCCGCACACGGCGCGCCCCACGCGCCGACAATCACGCCCACGCCATTCCCCCCGGAGCCCGCACCATGACCGACACCAA
>CANJKD010000202.1 GCA_947474415.1 Burkholderiales bacterium
GCAAGACGTTGACGCGGCAGATCAGCCAGCATGCGCACTCCGAAATCGTCGGCATGCTGCCCGAAGGCCACTGGATCTCGCGCGCACCCACGTTGAAGCGCAAGGCGATCCTGCTCGCCAAGGTGCAGGACGAAGGCGGCCATGGCCTGTACCTGTACGCGGCGGCCGAAACGCTCGGCACCTCGCGTGACCAGCTCGTCGATGCGCTGCACACCGGCCGCGCCAAGTACAGCTCGATCTTCAACTATCCGACGCTGAGCTGGGCCGACATGGGCACGATCGGCTGGCTGGTGGACGGCGCGGCCATCATGAACCAGGTGCCGATCTGCCGCTGCTCGTTCGCGCCGTATGCGCGCGCGATGATTCGCATCTGCCGCGAGGAAAGCTTTCACCAGCGCCAGGGCTTCGAAGCGCTGCTGACGATGATGACGCACGGCACCGAAGCGCAAAGGGCCATGGTGCAGGACTCGGTGAACCGCTGGTGGTGGCCGTCGATCATGATGTTCGGGCCACCGGATGACCAGTCGCCGAACAGCGAGCAGTCGATGCGCTGGGGCATCAAGCGCATCAGCAACGACACGCTGCGCCAGAAGTTCATCGATGCCACCGTCGACCAGGCCCGCGTGTTGGGCGTGACCCTGCCCGACCCCGACCTGAAGTGGAACGAAGCGCGCCAGGCGCACGACTTCGGCACCATCGACTGGAGCGAGTTCAAGCGCGTGGTGGCCGGCGACGGCCCCTGCAACCGCGAGCGCCTCGCCGCCCGCGTGAAGGCCAGTGAGGAAGGTGCCTGGGTGCGCGAAGCGGCGCTCGCTCATGCCCGCAAGCAAACGATGAAGGAAGCAGCATGAGCACCACCGAGAGCACCAACCCCACGGCTCAACACGAATGGCCGCTGTGGGAAGTCTTCGTGCGCAGCAAGGCGGGGCTGGACCACAAGCACTGCGGCAGCCTGCACGCCACTGATGCGAAGCTCGCGATCCAGATGGCGCGCGACGTGTACACCCGGCGCCAGGAAGGCGTGAGCGTGTGGGTGGTGCGCAGCGACCAGATCGTCGCGAGCGACCCATCGGACAAGAGCATGTACTTCGACCCGATGGAGGACAAGGTGTACCGCCACCCGACCTTCTATGAGTTGCCGAAGTCGGTCGATCACATGTAGCAGGCACTGAAGAACATCATGACCGCATCGATCCAAATTGACCGTGCGCCCAACGTGCAGTACCTGCTGCGCCTCGGCGACACCTGCCTGATCCTGGCGCAGCGACTCGGCGAATGGTGCGGCCACGCGCCGGTGCTCGAAGAGGACATCGCGCTGACCAACGTCGCGCTCGACCTGGTCGGCCAGTCACGTGCACTGCTCACGCGTGCCGGCGAGCTCGAAGGCCGGGGCCATGACGAAGACCAGCTCGCGTTCCTGCGCGACGAGCGCGACTACTTCAACCTCACGCTCGTCGAACTGCCGCGCGGTGACTTCGCGTTCACCGTGCTGCGCAACCTGTTCGTCGCGACCTGGGCCAAGCTGTTGTGGGACCGCCTGCACACGTCGAGCGATGCCGAGGTGGCGGCCATCGCCGGCAAGGCCTTGAAGGAAGTGCGCTACCACCAGCAGCACGCCGCCGACTGGGTCGTGCGGCTCGCAGATGGCACCGAAGAGTCGCGCCGTCGCGTCGACGCCGCGCTGGCGGCACTGTGGATCTACACCGCCGAGCTGTTCGACAGCGACGCCGTCGATGCACAGGCGCAGGCCAGCGGCCTCGGCCCGCGCTGGGCCGACTTGCGAGAGCCCTGGCTGGCCGAAATTGGGGCGGTGTTCGCCGAATCCGGCCTGACGATTCCGCACGACAGCGCCTTCCGCAGCACCGGCACACGCGGCGTGCACAGCGAGCACATGGGCTTCATCCTCAGCGACATGCAGCATTTGCAGCGCAGCTACCCCGGCGGCGTGTGGTGACAAGTGTCAGCCCCTCGTCCGGCGAGTACGCCAGCCGATCCCCCAAGGGGATACCGCCGGGCTTGGGGCGGCCCGGCGCTCCGGCGCCTGGCGGCCCCGTTGCCGATGCATCCACGCGTGTGGAGCGCGCGTGGCAGGTGCTGGCGACCGTGCTCGACCCGGAAGTGCCGGCAGTTTCGGTGCGCGACCTCGGCATCGTGCGGGATGTGATCGAACCCGGCGCGGGCGTCGACGGCAGCCTGGAAATCGTGCTCACCCCCACCTACTCCGGCTGCCCCGCCACCGAGGTGATCGAACACGATGTGCTGGCTGCCGTCCATGCTGCCGGCCTCGGCCCGGCCCATGTGACGCTGCGCCGCGCGCCGGCCTGGACGACAGACTGGATCAGCGACGAAGGCCGCGCCAAGCTGCTCGCCTACGGCATTGCGCCACCCGGCCCGGCCGCGCCCGATGTGGCGGTGCCGATGCGCTTCTTTTCGCGCAAGACTGAGGTCGTCGCACTCGCCTGCCCGCGCTGTGGCAGCACCCATACAGAGCGGCTGGCGGCCTTCGGCTCAACCGCCTGCAAGGCGATCTGGCGCTGCACCGCGTGCAAGGAACCGTTCGAGCATTTCAAGCCGATCTGACCCGCGATCTGGCCAGATCAGAGAAGACATTCAAAGCGAGACTCCCATGAGCGTCATCTTTCACCCACTGCGCGTGCGGCACGTTTTGCCCGATACCGCCGAGGCCGTCGTCGTGTCTTTCGACGTGCCTGAACCGCTGCGCGAAGTCTTCAGCTTCACGCAGGGCCAGTACCTCACGCTGCGCACCGAGATCGACGGGCAGGACCTGCGCCGCTCGTATTCGATCTGCGCCGGCGTCGACGACGGCGAGTTGCGCGTCGGCGTGCGCAAGGTCAACGGCGGCGTGTTCTCGAACTGGATCAACGCGCACCTGAAACCCGGCGACGTGATCAGCGTGATGGCACCGCAAGGCCGCTTCTTCGTGCCCATCGAGCCGGGCCTGCGCCGCCACCATGTCGGCATTGCCGGCGGCAGCGGCGTGACGCCGATCCTGTCGACGATGAAGACCGTGCTGGCGCGCGAGCCGCTCAGCCATTTCACGCTGATCTACGGCAACCGCGCGCTCAAGTCGACGATGTTCAAGGAAGAGATCGAAGACCTGAAGAACCGCTACCTGACGCGGCTGGTGCTGCACCACGTGTTCTCCGACGAGCACACTGAATTGATTGATGACCCCCAGGTCGCTTCGCTCCCGCCCCCCGAGGGGGTCCAAGCCGGGCTGGGGGCGGCCCGGCGCTCCGGCTTGCCATTGAACGTGGGCGTGATGAACCGCGCCAAGATCGGCGAGTTCCTGAGCAGCGTGGTGCCGGCCGCGACCATCAACCACGCCTTCATCTGCGGCCCGTTCCAGATGAACGACGAGGCCGAGGCCGCGTTGCTGGCGGCCGGCGTGCCGGAAGATCGCATCCACATCGAGCGCTTCGGTCTGGCACCGCAAGCGCAGCAAGTGGGCGCGGTGATTCACGAGGCCAAGCCGGGCGATGCGGAGACGGCGCGCGTCACCATCATCCGCGACGGCCTGAAGCGCGACATCTCGTTCACCAAGGACCAGCCCAGCATCCTCGACGCCGCCTCGGCCGCCGGGCTCGAAGTGCCGTTCTCGTGCACCTCGGGCGTGTGTGGCACCTGCCGCGCCAAGCTGCTCGAAGGCGAGGTGCGCATGGAGCGCAACTTCGCGCTTGACAAGAAGGAAGTGGCGAACGGCTTCGTGCTGACCTGCCAGGCGCACCCGTTGACCCCACACGTGGTGCTCTCGTTCGACGAGCGCTGATGACCCTCACCCGAAGCACTCCAGGAAGAATCCATGACCCCCACCCTTCAAAGCTACATCGGCGGACGCTGGCTCGGCCAGCAGGGCGCGCAAGTGCTGCGCAGCGCGATCGACGGCCACCCTGTGGCGAGCACGCACGCCGAAGCCATCGACTTCGGCGAGGCCGTGGCGCACGCCCGCAAGGTCGGCCTGCCCGCATTGATGGCGCTCGACTTCCAGCAACGCGCCGAGCGCCTGAAGGCGCTCGCCAAGTACCTGAACGAGCACAAGGAAACGCTCTACGCGATCTCGGCCCACACCGGCGCCACGCGCGCCGACAGCTGGGTCGACATCGAAGGCGGCAGCGGCACGCTGTTCGCGTATGCCGGCGTCGGCAGCAACGAACTGCCTTCGGGCAACCTGGTGCACGAAGGGCCGGTGGTCGAACTGGGCAAGAAGGGCTGCTTCAAAGGCACGCACATCCTGGTGCCGCGCGGCGGCGTGGCGGTGCACATCAATGCCTTCAACTTCCCGGTCTGGGGCCTGCTCGAAAAATTCGCGCCCTGCTTCCTGGCCGGCATGCCCTGCATCGGCAAACCCGCCAGCGCCACCAGCTACCTGACCGAAGCGGCCGTGCGGCTGATCCAGCAATCGGGCATCGTGCCCGAGGGCGCGTTGCAGCTCGTGATCGGCGGCACGGGTGACCTGCTGGACCGGCTCGAAGGCTGCGACGTCGTCACCTTCACCGGCTCGGCCGACACCGCCGCCACCCTGCGTGTTCACCAGAATCTCGTGCGCCACAGCATCCCGTTCAACGCCGAAGCCGACTCGCTGAACTGCGCGATCCTGGCGCCCGACGTGACACCGGACGACGAAGAGTTCGACCTCTTCATCAAGGAAGTCGCGCGCGAGATGACCGGCAAGGCCGGCCAGAAGTGCACCGCCATCCGCCGCGCCATCGTGCCGCGCCAGCACATCGACGCGGTGGCCGAGAAGCTGCGCGCGCGGCTCGCGAAGGTCGTCGTCGGCGACCCGGCGCTGGCCGATGTGCGCATGGGCGCGCTGGCGTCGCGGGCGCAGTTCGACGATGTGTCCGAGCGCGTCGCGATGCTGCTCAAGAGCGGCGCCGAACAGGTCTGCGGTAGCCGCGACGGCTTCAAGCCGGTGGGTGACGGCGTGGCCGAAGGCGCGTTCTTCGCACCGACGCTGCTGCTGACCCGCAAGCCATTCGCCAACGACGCGATCCACGACATCGAAGCCTTCGGCCCGGTCAGCACCTTGATGGCGTATGACACACACGCGGACGGCATCGACGAAGCCTTGGCCCTCGCCGCACGCGGCCGCGGCAGCCTCGTCGGCACGCTCGTCACGCGTGACCCGAAGGTCGCCGCGAAGGCGATTCCGATCGCCGCTGCATGGCATGGCCGGCTGCTGATCCTTGACCGCGAAGCGGCAGCCGAATCCACCGGCCACGGCTCGCCGCTGCCGCTGCTGAAGCACGGCGGCCCGGGCCGCGCCGGTGGTGGCGAAGAACTGGGCGGCATCCGCGCCGTGAAGCACTACCTGCAGCGCGCCGCGGTGCAGGGCTCGCCAACGATGCTGGCGGCCGTGACGGGAGAGCACATTCGCGGCGCGGCGGTGCGCGAATCGGAGCTGCACCCGTTCCGCCGCTGGTTCGAAGATTTGCAGATCGGCGACTCGCTGCTGACCCACCGCCGCACCGTGACCGACGCCGACATCGTGGCCTTCGGCGGCATCTCGGGTGACTTCTTCTACATGCACTTCGACGAGGTGGTCGCCAGGCAGTCGGCCTTCGGCAAGCGCA
>CANJKD010000203.1 GCA_947474415.1 Burkholderiales bacterium
CAACACCGGCAGCAATGCCACCGGCAACATCTGGGTGGTCTACCTGAAGAACGCCGATGCGGTGAAGCTGGCCGCGGTTTTGCGCGCCGCCTACAGCGGTGGCGCTGGCGCCTCGTCCAGCAGCGGTTCGTCCAACCAGCCAGCCGTCACGCCGCAATCGCCCATGGGCGTCGCCAATGCCGGGGGATCGGCGCAAGCCACCTCGCCAGTGGCGCCATCGGGCGGACCGTCGACCGGCGGCTTCGTGCAGGCCGACCCGGCGACCAACTCGCTGATCATCACCGCGCCCGAGGCCATGTACCGCCAGCTTCGCGCCGTGATCGACCAGCTCGATTCGCGCCGCGCCCAGGTGTATGTGGAGTCGCTGATCGTCGAGGTCGACCCGAGCCAGTCCGCCAGCTTCGGCATCCAGTGGCAAGGCATTCTCGGCGGCAAGGGAGACACCAACATCGTCGGCGCGGGCACGAACTACGGCAGTGGCTTGAACAATATCCTGACGGGCAGCGCGGCGCTCGCGACCGGCTCGGCCGGCGTGGCCGCGGCACTGGCGGCCGGTTTGCCGAGTTCGGGCTTCAACCTCGGCCTGGCGCACAAGATCGGTAATTTCTACACGCTGGGCGCGCTCGCGCAGGCGCTCAGTTCAACGGCGGGCACCAACATCCTGTCGACCCCGAACCTCGTCACGCTCGACAACGAAGAGGCCAAGATCGTGGTCGGCCAGAACGTGCCGTTCGTGACCGGTTCGTTCACCAGCACCGGCACCGGCACGACCAGCCCGTTCCAGACCATCGAGCGAAAAGACGTCGGCATCACGCTGAAGATCAAGCCGCAGATCGGTGAGAACGGCACCGTGCGCATGACGATCTTCCAGGAGTCGTCGTCCGTCGCCACCACAACGGCGGTGGGCACCGCCAACGCCGGCCCGACCACCAACAAGCGCTCGATCGAATCGACCATCGTGGTCGACGACGGCCAGATCATCGTGCTCGGCGGCCTGATCGAAGACACCTACAACGCCACGCGCTCCAAGGTGCCGCTGCTGGGCGACATTCCCTTCCTCGGCGCCCTGTTCCGCAGCGAAACCCGCGAGCGCAAGAAGACCAACCTGATGGTGTTCCTGCGCCCGGTCGTGATGCGCGACCAGACCACGTCGAACAAGGTCTCGCTCGACCGCTACGACTACATCCGCGCCGAGCAGCAGAACTCGCAGCCACCGCCGAACTCGGTCCTGCAGATCAACGAATCGCCGGTGCTGCCACCGGTTCGCCCGGAGGCCGTCGGCCCGGCCGGCGTGCCGCGGCCGCTCGGTGACGTGAAGCCGCCGCCGCCCGTCGCGGTGCCATCGGTGGCCACGCCGGCGCCCGAGGCGACGCCAGCCCAAGCGCCGGCGCGCACCAACTGACCCGACCCGGCAACGCACCATGGGCGCCCGCCACCCCCTGCCTTACGCCTATGCCAAGGCACACACGCTGCTGCTCGAAGACGACGGCGAGCGGCTCGTGCTGTGGGCCCCCGAAACCGTCTCTCTGCCGGCGCTCGGCGAAGTGCTGCGCTTGTACGAAGTCGACGCTCTCGAACGCGAGGCATCGAGTACGCTGGTGAACCGGATCGCGGTGGCGTATGCGGGCAGCGAGTCGAGCGCCGCCACCGTGATCGGCGAGGTCGAGAGCGCGGTCGACCTGAGCCGCATGATGCAGGAGCTGCCGGCGATCGAAGACCTGCTCGAAGCCTCGAACGACGCGCCCATCATCCGCATGCTGAACGCCCTTCTCACGCAGGCCGCCAAAGACGGCGCCTCCGACATCCACATCGAACCCTACGAACGCAGCAGTTCGGTGCGCTTTCGCGTTGACGGCACGCTGCGTGAAGTGGTGCAGCCGAACAAGGCCCTGCACGCAGCGCTGATCTCGCGCCTGAAGATCATGGCCGAGCTCGACATTGCCGAGCGCCGCCTGCCGCAAGACGGCCGCATCTCGCTGCGCATCGGCGGGCGCGCGGTCGATGTGCGGGTGTCCACGCTGCCCTCGGCGCACGGCGAACGCGCGGTGCTCCGGCTGCTCGACAAGAGCGAATCGAAGTTCACCCTCGAAGCCCTGGGCATGAACGGCGAGGTGCTGCGCAAGTTCGACAAGCTGGTCAAGCAGCCGCACGGCATCGTGCTCGTCACCGGCCCCACCGGCTCGGGCAAGACGACCACGCTGTATGCGTCGCTGGGCCGCGTCGACACCGCCGGCACGAACGTGCTGACGGTCGAAGACCCGGTCGAATACGAGTTGGCGGGGATTGGCCAGACCCAGGTCAACGCGAAGATCGACCTCACGTTCGCGAAGGCCTTGCGCGCCATCCTGCGGCAAGACCCGGACGTGATCATGATCGGTGAGATCCGCGACTATGAGACCGCGCAGATCGCGATCCAGGCCTCGCTCACCGGCCACCTGGTCTTGGCCACCGTGCACACGAATGACGCGCCGAGCACCGTCACCCGCATGATCGACATGGGCGTCGAGCCCTTCCTGCTCAGCTCCAGCCTGATCGGTGTGCTCGCGCAGCGCCTGGTGCGCAAGCTCTGCCCGGCCTGCAAGAAGGTCGACGCGCGCGGCCGCTACCACCCCGTCGGCTGCACCGAGTGCGGCAACACCGGCTACAAGGGCCGCACCGGCGTGTACGAGCTGATGGCGGTCGATGACCAGGTGCGGGCACTGATCCACAGCCGCGCCTCTGAAACCCAAATCTTCGTGGCCGCCGAAGCCGCCGGCTTGCGTTCGATGCGCGAAGACGGCGAACGGCTGGTGGCCGAGGGCATCACCTCGGCGGAAGAAGTGATGCGCGTGACACGGGAGTAATGATGGCCCCCACGTCGCTTCGCTCCTGCCCCCCGAGGGGCCGCCGCCGGCCTTGGGGCGGCCCGGCGCCCGTCGGATCCCGCTGAAATGCCAGCTTATAAATTCGAAGCCCTGGACGCCAACGGCAAGGCCACCACCGGCCTGCTCGACGCTGAAAACGCCAAGGCCGCACGTTCACAATTGCGGGCCCAGTCGCTCGTGCCGCTGGTGGTCACAGCCGTCGCTTCAGCCGGCACCCAAGGTGAAGGGCTGCGCTTCACGCGGCGCGTGTTCTCGTCCACCACGCTGGCGGTCTGGACGCGCCAGCTCGCCGGGCTGGTGGGCGCCGGCCTGCCACTCGAACGCTCGCTCACCGCGCTCAGCGAAGAAGCCGAAGACCCGCGCCAGCGCGAGTTGGTGGCGCACCTGCGCAGCGAGGTGAACAGCGGTTCGCCATTCGCGCGCGCATTGGCCAGTGCCCCGCGCGAGTTCGACGAGGTGTACCGCGGCGTGGTCGCGGCCGGCGAGCAGAGCGGCGCGCTCGGTGGCGTGCTGGAGCGGCTCGCGAATGACCTGGAAGAGCGCCAGGAGCTGAAGTCGAAGCTGATCGGCGCCACGCTCTACCCGGCCATCGTCTCGCTGATCTCGGTGATCATCGTGGTCTTCCTCGTCACCTATGTCGTGCCGCAGGTGGCCTCGGTATTCGCCAGCTCCAAGCGCGCCCTGCCCACGCTGACCATCCTGCTGCTGACGGTGAGCGGCTTCCTGCGCGAATGGGGCTGGCTGCTGGTGCTGCTGATCGCCGCCGGCTTCGGCGCGCTGACGCTGATGCTGCGCAATGAATCGTTCCGCCAGAGTTTCGACTCGGCATGGCTGAACCTGCCGCTGATCGGCAGATTGGCGCGTGGCTATAACGCGGCGCGATTCTCGGGCACGCTGGCGATGCTCGCCGGTGCCGGCGTGCCGATCCTGAAGGCCTTGCAGGCCGCCGCCGAAACTCTCTCGAACCGCGCCATGCGCGCCGACGCGATGGACGCGCTGGTGCAGGTGCGCGAAGGCGCGCCGCTGGCCTCGGCGCTGGCCGGCAAGAAGCGTTTCCCGGGCCTGCTCGCGATGTTCGCCCGGCTTGGCGAGCAGACCGGCCAGTTGCCCCTGATGCTCGACCGCGCAGCGCGCCAGCTCAGCACCGAAGTGCAGCGCCGCGCGCTGCAGATGGCCACCTTGCTCGAACCGCTGCTGATCGTGGTGATGGGCGCGGTGGTGATGCTGATCGTGCTGGCGATGCTGCTGCCAATCATCCAGCTCAACACCTGGGTCAAATAGGTGGCCGGGCTGCACCTCGCCCGGCAGCGCCTTCGGGCCTCGATGCTGCGCCGGGGCCTTTGGCCTGTTTACGTCGGCCTCACGCTGTTCAGCATGGCCGCGTCGACCAGCATCTCGCTTGTCATCAATGCCTTGCTGCACCGCTCACCAAACGACTTCTGGATCTCGATGGTCACCAGTGCCGGCATTCCGGCGCTGATCACGCCGCCAGTCACCTGGCTGGCCATGCGCTTGCTCATCGAAGCCGAAGACGCGCGCCGAGCCGCCGAAAGCATGGCCGCGACCGACGCGCTCACCGGCGCCTTCAACCGGCGCCATTTCTTCATTACCGGCGAACGCCGCTTCGCCCATGCGCGGCGCCTGCGCGAACCGGCATCGTTGCTGCTGCTGGATGTGGATGACTTCAAGGCGGACAACGACCTGCACGGCCATGCGCTTGGCGACCGGGTGCTGATCGCGGTGGCGCAGGCCTGCATGGCCTGCATGCGCGAGTCCGACATGCTGGCGCGCTACGGCGGCGAGGAGTTCGTTGCGCTGCTGCCAGCCACCGACCTGACGCACGCCTTGCAAGTGGCCGAGCGCATTCGTGCGGCCGTGGCCGACCTGCAGTTCAGCACCGCCGCCGGCGCCAGCGTGCGGCCCACGGTGAGCGTCGGCGTGGCGATGCTGACCACCGAATCGACCACGTTCGACGGCTTGCTGGCGCAGGCCGACAGCGCCATGTACCGCGCCAAGCTCAGTGGCAAGAACCGGGTGGATGCCACCCCGGGGCTGGCACGCAAGCTGCACTGATGCCAGTGTGGCGTTTGCCGCACTTTCACCGGGTGTTTACACCGCAATCGCGTGCAGACTGTGATCGAATGTCTATGACGCAGCGTTCGACCTGGAGGTTTGTTTCATGACCACTTCCCACAGTCTCGTTCCGGCACCCGCCCCCCGCAGCAGCATGCCGATCGCGCGCATGCGCAGCCTCTACCGGGTTGACGAGGTCGGCCGCAAGCTCGACCAGCTGGCACAGAAGGAACACGAAAGCCTGCGCTCCACCTACGAGCGCATGCTCGAAAAGGGCCCGGAACGCTTCCAGGTCAAGCCAGCCGGCCTGCCTATGATGGACCACCTCTATGACGATCTGCCCAACTTCACCGAGGTGCTCGACGACATCCGCCGCCAGCTCGCACTGTGCGAAGACAGCCGCGATGCGCTCGAGATCACACCGCTGCTGCTGCTCGGCCCGCCCGGTATCGGCAAGACCCATTTCGCGCGCGAACTGTCGGTGCTGCTCGGCACCGGCATGGGCTTTCTGTCAATGAGCTCGATGACCGCAGGCTGGGTGCTCAGTGGTGCCTCGAGCCAGTGGAAGGGCGCACGCCCCGGCAAGGTGTTCGAGACCCTGGTCGATGGGCAGTACGCGAACCCGGTCATGG
>CANJKD010000204.1 GCA_947474415.1 Burkholderiales bacterium
GAAGCGCGTGCCGATTTCCTTGGCGGTCTGGTCGACCGCGTTGCGGACCTCGACGAGGTTGGGTTCAAGCACGGTGTCAAAGCTGGGCATGGTGATGTCTCGCTGGAGAAAACGGGTTTCGAATAGACGAAAATTGTGGCATGCAAATCGAGACGGGCGTCAGCCTCAAACCCTACAACACCTTCAGCCTGCCCGCCATGGCACGCACGCTGGTGCGGGTGACGAGCGACGGCGACGTGCGCCAGGTCGCACGCCACCCGCAGCTCGGCCGTGCGGACAAGTTCGTGCTTGGCGGCGGCAGCAACATCATCCTGACGCGCGACATGCCGCAACTGGTGCTGAAGGTGGAAGTGCGTGGCATGCGGCTCGTCGAAGTGCGCCACGACGCCTGGATCGTCGAGGCCGGCGCCGGCGAGAGCTGGCAGGCGCTGGTGGCCTTCACGCTCGCCCAGGGTTGGCCTGGGCTAGAGAACCTGGCGCTGATCCCCGGCACGGTGGGCGCGTCGCCGGTGCAGAACATCGGCGCCTACGGCGTCGAGTTGCAAGACCGTTTCGACTCGCTCGATGCGGTCGATCTGGCCACGGGCTCGGGCCTCACGCTGCACGCATCGGACTGCGCCTTCGGCTACCGCGACAGCGTTTTCAAGCAGGCGCTGGCCGGCCGATGCGTGATCACGCGCGTGCGGTTTCGCCTGCCCAGACCGTGGCAGCCGGTGCTGGGCTACCTGGAGCTCGAACGCAAGCGCGCCGAGACCGGCATCGACGCGCCGGGCGCGCAGCAGGTGTTCGACTGGGTCTGCGCGATTCGCCACGCCAAGCTGCCCGACCCGGCCGTGATCGGCAATGCCGGCAGCTTCTTCAAGAACCCTGTGGTGAGCATCGAGCAGTGCCGTGACATCACGGGCCGCGACCCCGAGGTCGTGCACTACCCGATGCCCGATGGCAGCGTGAAGCTCGCCGCCGGCTGGATGATCGACGCCTGTGGCTGGAAGGGCAAGAGCGTCGGCCAGGCCGGTGTCTACGAGAAGCAGGCGCTGGTGCTGGTGAACCGCGGCCATGCGACGGGCTCCGAGGTGATGCTGCTCGCCGCCGCGATTCAGGAAAGCGTCTACGGCCGCTTCGGCATTCGGCTGGAGGCCGAGCCCGTCGTCGTTTGATTCGCGGTTGAGTTCATCGGTCGAGGTAGCCCAGGCGGATGCACTCCGCCTGGGCGATGTCGAACCGGCGCGCGATCTCGTCGATCCATTCGGTGCGGGTGGCCACCGCCGCCTCCGCCGGTGGCGGCCGGTCGGCCAGGCTTGCCAGTGAGCGCAAGCCCAGGCTGACTGCCGCGCCTTTCAGGCCGTGCGCATGGCCGTGCAACGCAGCGTGCGAGGCCTCCGCCACCGCTTGCTGCAAGCTGGCCAGGGTCGGGTCGCGCGAGCGGAAGAAGGCGGTCAACAAGGTGGCGTACTGGCCCGCCGAGAGCGACTGGACCAGGTCATCGACGACGGCGCGGTTGATCGTCGTCAGCGTCGCGGAACCGGGCCGCTGCACGGGTTGACGGGCCGGTGACGCGGGCACGGGCACGGCCGCCCCGGGGACTGCCTCGGTGCCTGCGGCGGCATAGCGGGTCAGCGCCTCGCGGAGTTGCGGCAAGTGGGCCGGCTTGGTGAGAAAACCGTCCATGCCCGACTCGCGTGCCAGGTCGCGGGCCTGGTGAAAGGCGTCGGCCGTCAGCGCGACGATGGGCACGCGGCCACGCGGCTCGGGCAGCGCCCGTATCGCGCGAGCCGCCGCGAAGCCGTCCATGCCGGGCATGTGCAGGTCCATCAGAACGATGTCGAAGTCTTCGCCGGCCGGCTGCGCCTGCACGGCCTGCACCGCGCCGCTGCCATCGGCGCTGAACACGGCGTGGTGGCCGAGCTTGTCGAGCACGGCTTCCATGTAGGCGCGGTTCACGGCGTGGTCTTCGGCGACGAGCACGCGCAAGGCACGAAAGGCCCCGTCGGGGTGAAGCGCCGGGCCGTCGTCTTCCGCCATCGGCGCGGTCACTGCCGCCAGTGGCAGTGACATCGTGAAGGCGCTGCCCAGGCCCGGCTCGCTGCGCACCGCGATGTCGCCGCCCATCAGGCGCGCCAGGTCGCGCGAGATCTCCAGGCCCAGGCCGGCGCCGGTGGCGCGGCGCGAGGTGCTCTCGTCGCCCTGCATGAAGCGCTGGAACAGCCGCTCGACGGTGGCCGGCGGCATGCCGATGCCGGGGTCGGTGACCGTGAACACGGTGCGCGCTGGCGCGCCATGGGCCGCGCTTCGGGTCACGCTCAGCATGATCGCGCCGGTGTTGGAGAACTTGATGGCATTGCTCAGCAGGTTGAACAGGATCTGCTTCATGCGCGTGGCGTCGGCACGCACCCAGCGCGGCACATCGGGCGCGATCTCGACCTGCAGGCTCAGCCCTTTGGCCAGGGCCTGAACATGCATCAGGTTCTCGACCTGCGAGAGCAGTTGCGGCAGGTCCACCGTTTGCGGAGACACCTGCAGCTTGCCCGATTCGAGCTGCGAGATGTCGAGGATGTCGTTCAGCACCTGCAGCAAGTGGTGGGCCGATTCGCGCGCGGTGTCGAGGTGGCTGGCCTGGCGTGGCGTGAGCCGGCTGTCCTGCAGCAGCGACATCATGCCCAGCATGCCGTGAAACGGCGTGCGGATCTCGTGGCTCATGTTGGCCAGGAACACGCTCTTCGCCCGGCTCGCGGCCTCGGCGTCGATGCGCGCGAGGCCCAGGCTGTCGGCCAGTGTCTCCAGGCTGCGGCGCCGCTTGGTCAGCGATCCGAACTGGCGAACCACAATGAACGCCAGCGTGATCAGCAGCAGGCACTGGCAGAGCGTCAGCGCGATGCTCAGCTGGCTCTGCGTGCGCACCGCGCTGTTGCGTTCCGTGGCGCGCTGGTAGAGCAGGTGCGAGGCGCCGAGCGACAGGTCGTGGAGCGACGTTCCGAGTGAGTCGACCAGCGCGAGCAGGCCGGCCGTCGCGGCGGGGTTCAGCGGCCGGGTCGGGTGTTCGCCGAGGTACTGGTCCGCGCCCACGATGAATTCCCGCAGCTGTGCCATCGCGGGCAGGTAGGCAGCCTCATCGGCCATGATGCCGGCCACCCGGGCATGGTCGACGAGGCCGACGCGGCTCACGAAAATGTCGTAGCGCAACTGGATCGCACTGGGGCGCGGCGAGGCCGGCTCTTCGATGTGCCGCTGGATTTCATTGCGCAGCCGCAACTGCTCGGTTTCGAGCTGGGAAAAGCTCCAGCCCAGCGCATCGTTCTGGTAGTACGACGCCGAGTCGAGCAGCTTGAACTGGCGCCATTGCACATAGCCCACCGCGAACAGCACGATCGCCAGCACGCCGCCGACGATGAACAACCAGAGCCGCTCTGGCCGCGCCCTCGCTTCACCGCCCGATGGCCCGCTCATCGAAACTCGAGGCCCTTGAGTTGCCAGATCGCGCGGCTGTAGTGAACAGCGGTGCGCAACTCGGGTCGATCGTCGAAGGGGTAGATGATGAGAAGCGGGCCCTTGTCGCGCACCGCGATGGGCTTGCCGTCGAGCTGGCTGGCGATCATGGCACCGTGCCGGACGAGGTCTTCGACCGGGATCTCGACGCGGTAGTCGTTCAGGGCCACGGCCTTCAGCTCGTGCCCTGGACGCCCAGGGCCTTCAGCAGGTCACTCACGAGCACACCGCTGAACTTGCGCCCCTCCGGGTACCAAGGTGTCCTGGTCGAGAAGCTGTGCTGAGGCAGTTGGTCGAGCAGGGCCAGGTCAAAGACGGCCGCCTCGGCATCGTTGCGTACGCTCAGCGTGCCAGTGACGGTGAGGATCACCTTGCCGGTGGGCCGGTCGAGCGCTTCGGCAGCCAGTGGCGCCAGCGCGGCGCAGGCCCACACCACGGCGATGGCCGCGCTTCGAACCCGCCACTGCCACCGACCATTTTTTGAGCCGTCCATGCGAACGATTCTGGCATGACCCCATGGCGCACCCGAGCGCGCCGGTGGCCGAACCGCAAGCGCCGAGCGTCAGAACGTGAACGGCTTGCTGAGCGCGACGTCAACCGTCCGGCGCGGCGCGAACTGCGGCGCGCCGACGCCGATGCCGCTGCCGTCGCGCAGCTGATAGACGCGGTCGAGCAGATTCAGCGCCGACAACTGTTCTGACTTGTACGAACCCGACAGCTCCAGGCGGAAGACCCGGCCCTGAGCAAAGTTGAACGCTGAGTAGATCAGCGCGTTGCCGAACTGGGCCTCGTCCTGCAGATGGCTGACCTGGCGGAAGTAGGCGTCGGCGCCCACCGTGATGCGGCTGTCGAGCTGGTGCGAGACCCCGAGGTCGAAGTCGTTGGAACGCTCGGACCGCACAGCCGTGTTCGCGTCCGACGGCAGCGCGTTCGTCGTGCCGAGGAATTTCTGCACCGAGGTGGTGTCGATTTTCTCGGTTGGCGGCGGCGTGAAGTAGCGCGAGTAGCCGGCGTGAAACCGGGAGCTTTCGGCCAGTTGGTAGACGATGCCAAGGCGCGGGCTGAGTTGCGACTCATCAACCACCGTCGAGACCTTGTCGTAGCGCAGGCCGTAGTTCAGCGTCAGCGCCTTGGTCGGTCGCCACTCGTCTTGAAGGTACAGGCCGAACAGCCCGCCGCCGAGGCGGCTGTCGTCGTGGATCGTCAGCGGCACGTCGCTGGTCTGGTTGACCTCGCCGGCGGCGGCGAATACTGTCGAGGCATTCGTGACCGAGCCTCGCTCGCGCTGGGCGAACAGCCCGGCACGCAGCGTGTGTTCTGCGCCCAGCGGGCGGCTCAGGTCGAATTGCACGCCGCTGGCGAGGTTCCTGTGCAGCACATTGGCGGCCACGCCGTGGTCACTCAGGTCACCGACCGGGTCGGGCCGGTAGTGCACGCTGCTGTCGCGGCGGAACGGCGACACCTGGAAGTTGTTCCACTCGCGCTGGTTTGCATCGAGGCTTTCGGATGCAGGCGGCGCGGCACCCGCGAGCGCGAAGCTGGCGGTTTCGCCGACCACGTTCGGGATCTGGAAGCGGCCGTTCGAGGCGCCCAGCATCAGGCCGACGCGGCTTTCGCTGCCGAGCAGATAGCTCAGGCAGGCGAAGCCCTTGTCCTGGCGCGTGTCGTCATGCAGCGCGTGGTTCGACGCCATCGGGTTCTCGATGCCGATGTGGTTGCGCAAGGTCGAGCCCGCGACGTAGTACTGCAGGTCGCCCTCGGTGCCGCCGATGTTGGCGCTGTACGCCTGGTGGCCGCGACTGCCCAGCTCGGCATCGACATTGCCGCCGTTGGCCAGATCTGCGCCCTTCGTATGGATGTCGACCACGCCCGCCGTCCGGTAGCCGTATTGGGCCGGCAGCGCGCCGGTGAGCACGTTGATCTGGTTGGCGAAGCGCGTGTCCAGCGTCTGCCCGAAGCCGCTGATCGACTCGGGAATGACGACGCCGTTGATGCGGTACTGCAGGTTGCCATGGTCGCCGCGCACATGCACCTGGCCGTACGAATCGGCAACGACCCC
>CANJKD010000205.1 GCA_947474415.1 Burkholderiales bacterium
AGGGCGAGCCGTGCGCGAGGTTCACGAAGCTCATGATCCCGAACACGAGCGCGAGCCCCGCCGCCAGCAGAAACAGCAAGACGCCGTACTGCAGGCCATTGAGGGGTTGCGCGAGCAGCAACGCGACACTCATGGCGGTGGCCTCAGGGCATCGGGCGCAGCGCGGCATTCGGATCGACATGCCCCTTCAACGGCGTGCCGATCAGCCGGGTGACCAGCTTGGCGCCGTCGCGGGCGGTCTCGAACGCGCAGCAGTCCTGCACCGGCATGTGGTTCTTGCCGAACGCGAACGGGCCGCGCAACGACGGCAGCGTCGTGCCATCGACCGTGAAGACGCAGTACAGCGGCAGCCTCGCCGACAACCCGGCCTGGCTCATCTGCTTGACAAAGTTGATACCCATGCCGCCCGGGTAGAACACGGGCAGCGCATCCGGCTTGGCCGCCTGCAATCGGGCGATCTCGGCCGAGTAGTCGGGCCGGTTGACCTGGGTGTCAACCTCGTCGACCACCTCGCCCTTGCAGTAGCGTTTGACGCCTGCCAGCATGTCCTTGCCAGCCTGGTCGTTCGGCGCCATCAGGTGGACGCGCTTGAGGCCTCGGTCCGGCGCGAACCTGCCCATCAGCACGTTCGAGAACGACAGCCCGACGATGGCATCGACCTTGTCCTGGTCGATCAGCTTGCGCACCGCCTGCTGGCCGACCTCGGGCTGGAGCTGGTCGTCTTCCTTGACAACCGTGACGGGCTGGTCGACGAGCGCCTGCGGGCCGGACAGCGGGACCATCAAACCGATGGTCGCCGCGTTCGTTGCGAACGCCGATGTGGCCAACGTGGCCGCAAGCACCATGGCGCGAAGGGTGTTTCTGTTGATGGTTTTGTCCTGGAAAAAGAACGCCGGCGAAGTGATCCGCAGCGGCCGTCAAGCACGGCGCCGATGGAACCGAATCAGCGAAGGGTTGGCATCACACCCCTCGGGCTTCACCCAGGAATTGTGTCCAGTCGACGCCAAAATCCGAGTGCCGCGTCGTTGAAGCGCTGCGAGCATTCGACCTGTGGAGCATGCCCGCAGTGGTCCCATATCTGGACTTCGACGTTCGGTAGCGTCCGGCGCAGGACCTCCGCCTGGGCGCAGGGGACGAACCGGTCGTCTCGGCCCCAGGCAACCAAAGTGGGGGCCTTGATTCTCGGGAGCAGGCCCTGGAGCTCCGCGACAAGTTCCGGGCGAAATCCGCCAAAGTCGAGGAAGCCGCGAAGCGTCTTGAGGAATGTCGACTGCGCACCCGGCTGGCGTGCCAGTGAAACCTTGGTGCTGGCCAGTTCCTCGGTAACGAACCAGGACGGCTCCGCGAACGCCTTGCGCCAGAGCATGTTCGTTCCCAATCGGTTGGGCCAAGTAAATATCTCGCCCAGGATCGGCAGCGTTGCAAGCCGGAACTCGAAGGGCGTCTCGCGCCGCTCCATGCCGGCCGGGTCCACGAGCAAGAGCGACTTGACCTGCTGTGGTGCCATGGCGGCACACTCGAGTGCAAGGCGTCCGCCCAGCGAGTTGCCCGCAAGGCGGGCCTGGGCAATCGCCGTCACCTTCATGCAGTCCAGCACGAACTGAGCAAGGCGACGAAGGCTGTAGGTCTCGTCCACGAGCTTGTCTGTCAGGCCGGAGCCCAGGAGGTCCAGGGCGAAAACGCGGTGCCGAGCAGCAAGTACCTCGATATTGCGTTCCCATTCACGTACCGAGCAGCCGATTCCGTGAAGCAGAAGGACAGCAGAGCCTGTATCACCTGCCGTCCAGTAGCGCGTCTTGACGCAACCGACTTCAATGAAATGGTCTGTGAGCATCTTGAAAGCCTCCAAGGTGTCGAAGCGCAACACCTAACGAATGAAAGGGACTTCCCCGCCCCGAGCCAGCCGGGATGCGGCGACGGCAGCTCAGTGCCACGATGGGAAATTCGAACTTTCATCAACTCACTCGGAAGGGGAAGGCCATGTCTATTTTGTACGTTGGAGTCGATCTCGCCAAGAACGTCTTTGCACTGCATGGTGTGAGCGCCACCGGGGCGGTGCAGTTGCGCCAACCCAAAGTCGAACGCGCCAAGCTGCACGAGCTCGTAGCCGCCTTGCCGGTGTGCACCATCGGCATCGAAGCCTGTTCGGGTGCACACCACTGGGCCCGTCTCTTTGCCCAGCACGGTCACACCGTCAAGCTGATGGCGCCCAAGCTGGTGGCCCCCTACCGAATGAGCGGCAAGCGAGGCAAGAACGACGCCGCCGATGCCGCCGCCATCTGCGAAGCCGTGCAGCGGCCGAACATGCGCATCGTGCCGGTCAAGACCGAGGAACAGCAATCGCGCCTGATGGTGCATCGCGCCCGCCAGGGGTTTGTTGGCGCACGCACCGCCACCATCAACCGCATTCGCGGCTTGATGAGTGAGTTCGGGATCGTCCTGCCACAGAAAGCCGAGGTCGTGCGGCGCGAAGCACGCGACCACCTCGAAGATCTTCCCGGCTACGCCAACACCGTCATCGGTGACCTGCTCAGCGAGGTTCACCACCTGGACGAGCGAATCAAGCAATACGACGCCCACATCAAGGCCATGACCAAGGACTGCACCGCCGCGCAGCAGTTGATGCAACTCATGGGGGTCGGGCCGACCACGGCCACCGCGATTGTGGCGATGGTGGGCAACGGTGCCGAGTTCAGCAGCGGACGCCAGTTCGCCGCCTGGATCGGCTTGGTGCCAGGCCAGTACAGCTCGGGCGGCAAGGCCAGGCTGGGGCGCATCACCAAGGCGGGAGACGCCTACCTGCGCAGCCTGCTCGTGCTCGGTGCCCGAGCGGTGCTCAACGCGGCTGCGGCCAAGACCGATTCACTGAGCCGCTGGGCGGTCAAGCTGGCCGAACGACGGGGCTACTGGAAAGCAGTGGTCGCGATCGCCGCGAAGAACGCGCGCATGTCCTGGGCGGTGCTCACCAAGGGTGAGTCGTTCAAGCTGCCAGCCTGAGGCACGCACCATGAACACGAACATCCGCCTGCGCCTGGCTCACCGACTGAGCCAGCCGCCCTAGCCAAATTGATTTCTCCACCGCGTGATGAGCCAAAGCGTTGATGAGTAAAGGTTGGACCTGCGCGGGGAATGACCGGTTAACTCAAGGAGCCTCTGGCGTGCTGGCAACGGCACGGCAAACTCGACTAACGAATGGGTCCCCCGCGCGCGTCTTTCATCAGGGTCCGCAGTTGATCAAAAGACTGCATCAATGACCGGTTGTAGTTTCTCCAGTCCGCACCCTTTGCCGCAGTTCAACGCCATCGAAATCGACCCGGTGGATCGACGTTCAGTCAACAGACCCCATGACGAATCGCTCCGCAATTCGTCATGGCTTGATATCGCTTGACAGATGGGGAAGCCCTTGTAGTTAGATATAAGCGGCATGCAGGGGCCGGCAAAGCCAGCCGGAACCTGCCGGCTGGGGCCCAGGGTCAGTCGACCTGCAAGTACACGCGCCGCCCGTCGACCTTGACGGGGTAGCTGCGAAGCGCCTCGGTGACGGGCGCGCAGGTCGGCGTGCCATCGCGCACGTCAAACTTGCCCTGGTGCAGCGGACATTCGATCTCGTGGCCATCGAGGAATCCGTCGCACAGACGCGCCTGGCCATGTGTGCAGGTGTTGTCGGTTGCATATACCGCATCGCCGACGGTGTAGAGCGCGATGTCACGGCCCGCGACGACGACGCCGATGACGTCGTCTGTGGGAAGGTCGTCGGCCGACAGTGCGTCGACCCAGTTGGCGTTGCTCATCAATGGCCTTAGATGGGATAGATGATCGAGTTGGGGATCATTTCGCTGTCGTAGATGCACTCGCGCGATGCGAACTTCAGGCCCGCGGGCGTGCGCACCACCACATCGAGGTAGCGACCGACGTTGAACACTGTGGACGCGTCCGACAGCTTGGTGCGGAAGACCGCATAGTTGGCCTCGGTGCGCCAGCGCCCTTCGGCCGCGTCGCGGATCACCGGTGAACCCACCACGTGCCGCTGGTAGTAGGGGTCGTGGAACAGCGTCTCCTTGATGCCGTAGACCCTGTCCTTCAGCATGCCCTTGCTCGTGAACGAAAGCGTCGCCAGCGGGAAGCCGCGTTCATGGTTCTCGCGCGGCTGCAGCCGGTACACGCACTGCTCGGTGAAGAACTCCGGCCACAGGTCCCAGTTGCCGGAGTCCACCGCGCTGGCGTAGTCGGCGTACAGCTGGTTCAGGGCCAGCCAGTCTTCGAAGTTCAGGTTCGTCGCCATGTTCGGAGCCTCCATCACGCTTCCATGACCTCGCGCCAATAGCGGTACATGCCGCGAATCAGCGTCTCGGTGACCATGTGCTCGGTGTTCTCCACCGCGTGCCCGCCCAATTCGGCCAAGGTGCGGTGGAAAGGCTTGCTCTCGAAGGCCTGCTGACTGAACTCGATGACCTCACCATCGTCGGCCGAGACGAAGCCGGCCGGGCCGAACAGGTTGGCCTGGCGCAGGCGCCGCTGGGTCATCTCTTCGCTGTCATCCTCGAAGCCGAAGTGCGTCCAGACGAAGTCGAAGCTGCCGTGGCCGTTGGGCTGGATGTGGCGCGTCGAGACGCTGTTGACCTGCTGCTGCAGGATCACGCTCGGGAAGATCGTCGTCATCACGGCCGTTGGAACTGGTGCCCCCACGCTCGGCACTTCGTGCCCTTCGCTGCCACCCGAGGGGGCGTCCGCCGCCTTGGGGCGGCCCGGCGGCGTCGGCCCACCCCACCAGGGTTCGGGCACGATGTCGAGGAAGCTCGGGTCGTTGAGCTGCATGCTCTCCTTGAAGCTCGACACCTGCGTCACCTGTTCGGACTTGCCGGCGGTGCCGCGTGTCGAGATCATTGCCGCGTGGCGGTGCTTGTCGTCCATGCGCAGCTGCGACTTGTTGTCGGCACGCCAGAGCCCGAACGTGACGAACCAGGTGTGCAGCAGGCCGGGGTGGTACGGGTCCTTGATGTTCTCCTGCATCAGCTTCCAGTTGCCGGGAATGCGCTGCCGGTTGTAGCCCAGGATCTTCAGTTGGCGGCCGTTGAAGAGGCGGTCGAAGTAGCCGAGGATGGTGGGGCCAAGGTAGTCCTCGAGCGATTCGATGCCATGGTCGAAGGACGCGAAGACGACACCGCCGCGAACCGCCACCTTCAGCTTCGTCAGGCCGTGGTCGGCCGTCTTGAAGTCGGCCGGCATGCCGCCGTGCACCTGGCCGTCCTGCTTGACGCCGCGGCGGAAGGGCACACCCTGCAGGTCACCCTTGAGCGTGTAGCTCCACTGGTGGTACGGGCAGACGAACGCCTTGGCCGTGCCGTGCCGCTCGCGGCAGAAGCGCATGCCGCGATGGGCGCAGACGTTCTCGACCACATGGATCTGCCCATCGGTGGCACGCGTCATGATGACCGAGCGCTCGCCCACCACGGTGCGCTTGAAGTCGCCGGGGTTAGCAATCTCGGCCTCCAGGCCCACATAGCTCCAGTGGCTCTTGTAAAAGAACCGCTCCAGCTCC
>CANJKD010000206.1 GCA_947474415.1 Burkholderiales bacterium
CCGACGATGCGTGACTTGAGCCGGACAGTCCCTCCAGCGGTCGGGATTTCAACCCGGCGGCGCGTCGTCGAATAAGGGCAGGCTGTAGCTGGCCTGCGGTTCGTGCACCGCCGGTCGTTCGGCGCTGGCGGCGCTGGCTTGCGGCGCCACCAGGTCCGCCAGCGTGGCAAGGGCACCCGCGCGCACCCCCAGCAGGCGCAACCGGCGCGTCAGGTCGACGCGCTTCAGGCATTCGCCGGCCGCGCGGCGGATGGTGGTCGCATCCATCGTGTGGGCCGGCAGGCTGAGGTCACGCGTGACCGACTTGAAATCGTCGAAGCGCAGCTTGATGCCAATGGTCTTGCTGGCGTAGCCCTTGCGCGCCAGGTCGCTGGCGAGTCGCACGCACAGCTCGGTGAAGATGGCACCCAGCGCAGCGCGGTCTCGCACCGCGTGCAGGTCGCGCTCGAAGGTGGTTTCGCGGCTGATCGACTTCGGTTCGCTGAAGGTCACCACCGGCCGCTCGTCGCGGCCGTGCGACGCTTCAACCAGCCATGCGCCGAAGCTCTTGCCGAAGTGTTCGACCAGCATCACCGGGCTGGCTGCCGCCACATCGCCAACCGTGTGGATGCCGAGCGCGGCAAGCTTGCTCGTAGCCTTCGGCCCGATGCCGTTCACCTTCTTCGCCGCCAGCGGCCAGATGCGCGCCGCCAGGCCGTCGGGCGCGAGCACGGTCAGGCCGTCGGGCTTGTCGAGGTCGGAACAGATCTTCGAGAGCAGCTTGTTCGGCGTGATGCCCACCGAGCAGCTCAGGCCGGTGGCGGCGCGCACCGTGTCTTTCAAGGCCTGGCCCACCGCCCGCCCGCCGTCGGCCTGCGCGCCGGGCAGCTCAGTGATGTCGATGTAAATTTCGTCGATGCCGCGGTCTTCGACGAGTGGCGCCACGGCACGCACGGCGGCCTTGAACAGGCGCGAGTACTTGCGGTATTCGTCGAAGTCGATCGGCAGCAGGATGGCGTTCGGCGCCAGTGCGGCCGCCTTCATCACGCCCATGCCCGAGTGCACGCCGAGTGCGCGCGCTTCGTAGGTGCTGGTGGTGATGACGCCGCGGCCGGCGTAGTCGCGCAGGCGGGCGTATTCGCGCGTGCCGTCGGCGCGCGGCATCGGCTGGTGGCGCCGGCCGCCGCCGATCACGACCGGCATGCCGCGCAACTCAGGGTAGCGCAGCAACTCGACCGACGCATAAAAGGCGTCCATGTCGAGGTGGGCGATCAGGCGGCTGTCTGGCATGACTGTCTTGCACGACGGGTCGGTATGGTGTGGGGCTGTTCATCCGTACAGTAACATGCCGCCAGCTTTATGGGACGTACGCCATGGTTTCGATCTGCTTGCGTCAGGTGGCGGCCAGTGACTTGCCGTACTTCTTTGAACACCAGTGCGACCTCGCCGCGTGCCGTATGGCGGCGTTCACGGCGCGCGAGCCGTCCAACCGGCACGCCTTCGACGCCCACTGGGCGCGCATCCTCGCCGACCCCGGCGTCGTCATGCGAACCATCATGGTCGATGCCGACGTGGCGGGCCAAGTGTCGAGCTTCGTGCAAGACAGCGAGCGCGAGCTGACCTACTGGATTGCCCGCGCGCGGTGGGGCAGGGCATCGCCACCGAAGCCTTGCGGCAGTTCCTCGACGAGCAGCCGTCGCGCCCCTTGCGGGCCCGCGCCGCGAAGGACAACGTGGTGTCGATCCGGGTGCTGTTTCGCTGCAGGTTCGTCGCTTGCGGCGAGGGCCGTGGCTTCGCCGAAGCGCGTGGGTAAGAAATCGATGAGCTGGTCTTCAGGCTCGGCGAATCAGCGCAGCTCGAAGCAACGTGAGCAAGCCCCCGGCGCCACTGCGCAGTGCCACAATCTTGCGCATTTGGCGCAACGCGCCGCAGGAGGCACCGTGCAGGGCACCGAAGTCTTGAATGTGGGTTCCGCGCGTATGCGGATGGCGGACAAGGAGCAGCTTTCGTTGGCGCTGATCGACGCGCGCAACCAGACCTTGCGCTGGGCTGCGGGCTGCGAGGCGGCGCCGGGCGCCATGCCAAATGTGGCGCGCAGCGGCATCAACCCGCCGCTCTGGCAGATCGGCCACATCGGCTGGTTCCAGGAACACTGGATCGCCCGCAACGTGCAGCGCCAGCGGGGTGACGCGACGCGCCCGAAGCTCGCGTCCATCCTGCCGGAAGCCGACCGCTACTTCGACCCGGAAGCCGTGCCGCCCGAGAGCCGCTGGGCGATCGAACTGCCCGCCTTGCAGACGCTGAAACAGTACCTGTTCGACACGCTCGAAACCACGCTCGAACTGCTGGCGGCCGCACCCGACGAAGACGACGCGCTGCACTTCTACCGGCTCGCGCTGTTCCACGAAGACGAGTGCGCCGAGGCCTTCGCCGAGCTGACGCAAAGCGCGGGCTTCGACGCCCGCGTGCTGCCTGCACGGCTGGCCACCACCGTGACGCGCCCGCCGCTGTTGTTCCCCGCCACGCGTTGGCGGCTTGGCAGCGAGCCCGGCGGCTTCGTCTTCGACAACGAGAAGTGGGCGCATGACCTGGCCCTGCCCGAGTTCGAAATCGACGCGCAGGCCGTCGACTGGGCGCAGTACGGCGAGTTCGTCGAGGACGGCGGCTACGACGAACGCCGTCACTGGAGCGAGGCCGGTTGGGCCTGGGTGCAGATGCTGGGCCGGCGCACGCCGCGCCATGTCGAGCAGATGCGCCAGGGCGTGCTGCTGCGGCGCTTCGGCCACCTCGTGCGCGTGCCGCAGGCACAGCCCGCCGTTCACGTGAGCTGGTTCGAGGCCGAGGCCTGGTGCTGCTGGGCCGGGCGCCGGCTGCCGAGCGAGGCGGAATGGGAGGTTGCTGCGGCGCAGGGCGCGTCTCGCGGCATGCGCTGGGGCGACGTGTGGGAATGGACCTCGAACACCTTGCGCGCCTACCCCGGCGCCCCTGCCTGTCTGCCCGGCACGGCTGCCGGCAAGGCGCAGCGCGGCGCGTCTTTCGCGACCTCCGGCCGGCTGCGCCACCCGAAGGCGCGTCGCGCGCGCCCCCCCCATGACGACACCGGGTTTTCCGGCTTCCGGAGTTGCAGCGTCTGAGACGGATTCCCCGTGTGCGCCGTGCCGATCAAGCCACGCGTGGTCTCAAAGCCCGACGAGGTAGTGGGCCAGGTTCTCGATGTCTTGGGCGTTCAATGTTCCCGCCACGCTGGTCATGGTTCCGGCGTCGTTGGTGCGGGCGCGCGCCTTGAAATCGCTGAGCTGCTTGACGATGTAGTCGAAGTGTTGCCCGGCCACCCGCGGCACTTCGTTCTGGCCGGCGAAGCCGCCCAGGTGGCACATCGTGCACAGGGTCTCGTCGGCCTTGAGCTTGCCCAGGCGGGCCTTGTCGGCATCGGGCTTGAAGGGCTGCGCCGGGGGTGTTTGCGTCGCGAAGTAGCCGGCCAGTTCGCGCATCTCGTCGCGGGTCAGGCCGGCGACCATCGGCGTCATTAACTCATTGGTGCGGCGGCCGGCCTGAAAGTCGCGCAGTTGCAGGTCGAGGTAGCGCGCGGTCTGGCCAGCCAGGATGGGGTACTGGGGCTGTATCGACCTGCCGCCAGGCCCGTGGCAAGCGGCGCAGACCTCGGCCTTGGCTGGCGCCGCGGCAGCACTTTGGGCCTGTGCAGCCGTGGCGGCAACCAACACGCTCGCGCAGAGCAGGCGGATCATCGATGTCACAGGCGCTTCCTTTTGATCAACGTGGCTTCAGGCAGAAAAAACGCCCCGGCGCGATGTGCGACGGGGCGCGTTGGGTGCGGGGGGTGTGCCGACGCCCGAGCAGGCGTCGGCCCCGGTCATGGCAGCGAAAACACCAGCACCGCGTTGCCGCGCTTGAAGTCGAGCTGCGTGTTGCCACCGGCCGCGACCGCGACGTACTGCTTGCCGCCGACGCTGTACGACACGGCCGGTGCGTTCACACCCGCGCCACATTGGTACTCCCACAGCTTGGCGCCGGTGCGGGCGTTGAAGGCGCGAAACAGGCCGTTGCCTTCGCCGTTGAAGACCAGGTCGCCGGCGGTGGCGAGCACGCCGCCGATCAGCGGCTGGTCGGTGTCGAACTTCCAAGCCATCTTGCCGGTGTCAAGGTTCACGGCCGCCAGCCGGCCCCATTGCTTCTCGGCCGCGATGACCTTGAACGCGCCACCGAGCCAGAGCTTGCCGCCGGGGTATTTGGCTTCCTCGACGTGGTAGGTCATCGGCTGGTGCAGGTTGGCGGCGTACGCGAGTCGCAGCTTCGGGTTGATCGCCATCGGGCTCCACTCGACACCGCCGTTCGCGCCCGGCAGCATGCGCGCGCCGTCTTTCGTCGGCAGCACCCACATGTTTTCCTGCGGCACCATCGCTTCGCTGAAGCGGATCAGTTCGCCGGTGGCGCGATCATGCACATACACATGGCCGGTCTTGCCGCCATGGATCGCGACCTTGCGCATCTTGCCGTCCTTGCCGGCCGCTTCGGTCAGGATCACCGGCGAGACGGCGTCGAGGTCCCACACGTCATGCGGCACGTACTGGTGGTGCCACTTGTAGGCGCCGGTGTTCAGGTCAACAGCGACCATCGAGTCGGTGTAGAGGTTGTCGCCCGGCCGCTCGGCGCCGTACAGGTCGGGGCTGGGGTTGCCGACGACGAAGAACGCGGTGTTGCTTTCCTTGTCGATGGCTGGCGCCATCCAGACGCCACCGCCGAGCGTCTTGTAGAAGTCGCCGCCCTTTGCGAGTTGAGCCTTCTCGGCGGCGATGTCGCGGTGCAGGTTGCGATTCGTCGAGTCATTCACCGCCCAACTGCCCTCGTGGCCTTTGGCGGGCACGGTGTCGAAGGTCCAGAGGAGCTTGCCGTCGTTCGCGTCGTAGGCCTTCACGAAGCCGCGAATGCCGTATTCACCGCCGTTCGTGCCGATCAGGATCTTGCCATTCACCGCGACCGGCGCCATGGTCTCCGAATAGCCTTCTTCGGGATCGGCGATCTGGGTCGACCACAGCACCTTGCCGGTCTTCGCATCGAGCGAGACGAGCTTCGCGTCGAGCGTGCCCATGTAGAGCCGGTCGCCCATGATCGCGACGCCGCGGTTGTTCGGGCCGCAGCAGTAGGTCATCACCGGCCCCTGCTTGTGCTTGTAGTGCCAGAACTCCTTGCCGGTGGCGGCGTCGAGTGCGTAGACGTGGTTGTAAGAGGTGGTGATGTACATGATGCCGTCGACCACGATGGGCGCGGTTTCCATCGATTCGAGCACCTCGGTCTGGAACACGAAGGCCGGCCGCAGCTTGTCGACGTTCTTCGTGTTGATCTGCGTCGCCGGGTAGTAACGCGTCTGGGCGTAATTCAGGTTCGAGTGCAGGTTGTTCGCGCTGTCGTTGGCGGCGGCGTCAAGTTGGCCTTGCGACACCGAAACCGTCTTGGGCACCGGCACGCCGGCGGCCACGCCGCCCTGGCCGGATATCTCGGACTGCGCCAGCGCGCTGCCGGCTGCGACGGCCA
>CANJKD010000207.1 GCA_947474415.1 Burkholderiales bacterium
CGCTCTGAACAGGGAGGCAAAAGGCGCACCGTCGTGTTCGTCACGCACTCGATTCCCGAGGCGGTGTTCCTGTCGTCGCGCATTGTCGTGATGTCACCGCGGCCGGGCCGCATCGTCGACGTGATCGAGTCCGGCCTGCCGGCCGACCGCACGCTCGACATCCGAGACACGCCCGAGTTCACGACCATCGCGCACCGCGTGCGCCTGGCCCTGCAGGACGGGCATGGCGCGCACTGAGCCCGTATTGCGGCCACCACCGCGGGCCGCAGAGCGCAGCGGCTTGCAAGCGGCGGGGCACCGCGTCGGCCCGCTGCTGACCGTGCTTGCGATCATGCTGCTGGCCTGGCACGCCGCAGCCGTCTGGCTGAACGCGCCGCAGGTCATCGAACGCACGCTGTCGTCGCAACCCGGCTGGGGCGCACTGGACCTGATCCGCCTCACGCTGTCGATGGACCGGCCGGTGCTCCCTGCGCCGCACCAGATCGCGTTCGACCTGTTCGACTCGGTGTTCGGCTGGCCGCTCGACTCACCGCGCAACCTGCTGTATCACGCGGCCGTCACCAGTTCGGCCACCCTGCTCGGCTTCGTGATGGGCACCGCGCTGGGCGCGGCGCTGGCGGTGGCCATCGTCCATTCGCGCACGCTGGAGCGCAGCCTGTTCCCATGGGTGATCGCCTCGCAGACGGTGCCGGTGCTGGCGATTGCGCCCATCGTCATCGTGATCCTCGGCAGCTTCGGGCTGACCGGCGTGTTCCCGAAGGCCATCATCTCGATGTACCTCTGCTTCTTCCCGGTCGCGGTGGCGCTGGTGAAGGGCTTGCGCTCGCCCGGCGTGCTGGAACTGGAACTGCTGCACACCTATGCGGCGTCGGCGAAGCACACCTTCTGGAAGCTGCGCGTGCCGGCCTCGCTGCCCTTCCTGTTCCCTTCGCTGCGGGTCGGCATCGCGGCCGGCCTGGTCGGCGCCATCGTAGGCGAATTGCCGACCGGTGCCCAGGCCGGCCTGGGCGCGCGGCTGCTGACAGGTTCGTACTACGGCAACACGGTACAGATCTGGTCGGCGCTGGTGATGTCGGCGCTGCTCGGGCTGTTCCTGACCGGTTGCGTGGCGATGGCCGAGCGCGCGCTCACGCCGGGAGGTCGCAAGTGAGCCTGGCTTGGCTCGTACCCCTGGTGCTGGCGATGCTGGCGCTCGCCGTCTTCAGCGTGCGCCGGCTCGCCGCGCTCGACGAACACGGCGTGGTTGGCCAAATCGGCACGCCACTGCTGTTCGGCGCGTGGGTGCTGGCGTTCTGGGAACTGCTGACGCAGGCGCTTGATGTGCCGCGCGTGCTGCTGCCCGCGCCCAGCCTGATCGCCCACGCACTGCTCGCCGGCTACGGCGTACTCGCCGGCGACTTCGCGCAGACCGTGCTGCACTCGGCGCTGATCGGCTGGGCCGCAGGCTGCGCGCTCGGCTTCGCCACCGGCGTGCTGATCGACCGCAGCCCCTTCCTGCAACGCGGCCTGCTGCCGCTGGCAGCATTGGCAAGCACCGTGCCGCTGATCGGCATCGCGCCCATCATGGTGATGTGGTTCGGTTTCGACTGGCATTCGAAGGCCGCCGTCGTCGTCGTGATGACCTTCTTTCCGATGCTCGTCAACACGCTCGCCGGCCTGCGTGAAGCGGGCCACATGGAACGCGACCTGATGCGCTCGTACGGCGCGAGCACCTGGCGCACCCTGTGGTCCTTGCGCATTCCGGTTGCGCTGCCCTTCGTGTTCAACGCACTGAAGATCAACTCGACACTGGCGATGATCGGTGCCATCGTTGCCGAGTTCTTCGGCTCGCCGATTTCGGGGCTCGGCTTCCGCATCTCGACCGAAGCGGCGCGCCTGAACATGGGGCTGGTGTGGGCCGCGATTTTCGTCGCGGCGCTGGCCGGCTCACTGGGCTACGGGCTGCTAGGCTGGATCGAGCGACGCGCCACGTTCTGGCACCCGTCGATCCGCACCGCGCCATGACACACGATTGCCGTTCTGTTCCCAACCTCGCCGCAAGGCATCAACCCGGAGTGTTCGCTATGCGTAAAACCCAACTCGCGCTGTCCCTCGTGCTGGCGGGTCTGGCCGGCACCTTGACAACCGCAGCCACTGCGGCCGACAAGGTCACGGTGCAGCTCAAGTGGCTACCGCAAGCCCAGTTCGCCGGCTACTACGTGGCCGCCGCGAAAGGCTTCTACAAAGACGCCGACCTCGACGTGACCATCAAGCCGGGCGGCCCCGACATCGCGCCCGCACAGGTGCTGGCCGCCAAGGGCGCCGACCTGACCGTCGACTGGATGCCGAGCGCCCTCGCCGCCCGCGAAGCCGGCGTGCCGATGGTCAACGTGGCGCAGATCTACAACCGCTCCGGCATGATGCTGACCTGCAAGAAATCGAGTGGCGTGACGACCTCGAAAGACTTCAAGGGTAAGACGCTCGGCGTCTGGTTCGGCGGCAACGAATACCCGTTCCTGAGCTGGATGGGCACGCTCGGCCTGAAGACCGGCGGCGCCACGCCCGACGTGAAGGTGCTGAAGCAGGGCTTCAACGTCGACCCCCTGCTGCAGAACCAGGCCGCCTGCATTTCGACCATGATTTACAACGAGTACTGGCAGGTCATCGACGCCGGTGTGAAGGCCAGCGACCTCGTCACCTTCCCGTATGAAGACCAGGGCGTGGCCACGCTGGAAGACGGCCTGTACGCGCGCGAACCCGACCTGAAGGACGCGGCCTACGTGGCCAAGCTCGCGAAGTTCGTCAAGGCCAGCATCCGCGGCTGGGAATACGCGATCAAGAACCAGGACGAAGCCGTGAAGATCGTGCTGGCTGCTGACACCTCGGGCGGTTCGACCGCTGCGGTGCAGAAGCGCCAGCTCGAGAACGTGGCCAAGCTGATCACCACCGCCGGCACGCCGACGATGGGCAAGCTCGACCCTGCCGCGTATGCGCGCACGGTGAAAGTATTGATGGCCGGCGGCAGCGACCCGGTGATCAAGAAAGACCCGGGCGCCGCCGCCTGGACGCACGCCGTGTGGGACAAGGCGATGGCGAAGTAGTCATCGCCGCTGCGGGCCGTGGCGCATGCGCGCCGCGACCCGCCCCTGCGCCGGGATCAAGCCACGCCGGCCCGACGCGTCTTGAACAGCGAGTACAGCACGCCACCCAGCAGCAAGCCGAAGATCACGACCAGCGACACGGGCGCCGGAATCTTGCCGATCATGCCGCCCAGGAAGATCTTCGATCCGATGAACACCAGCACCAGCGCCAGCGCGTACTTCAGGTACTTGAACCGGTGCACCATCGCGGCCAGCGCGAAATAGAGCGCGCGCAGCCCCAGGATGGCGAAGATGTTCGAGGTGTAGACGATGAACGGGTCTTGCGTGATGGCAAAGATGGCCGGCACGCTGTCCGCCGCAAACACCAGGTCGGCCAGTTCGATCAGCACCAGCGCCAGGAACAGCGGCGTTGCAAACCAGGCCGGCGATGCCGCACCCCCCGCAGCGCCAGAGCGCGGCAGGCGCACCCAGAACCGGCCGCCATGGAACTCGTCGCTGATGTTCATGTGGCGACGCATCCACTTCAGAACCGGGTTGCCTGCCAGGTCGAGTGGCTTCTCGGTCACGAACAGCATCTTCACGCCGGTCAGCAGCAGAAAGCCGCCGAACACGTAGAGCACCCAGCTGAATTCGCCCACCAGTGCGGCGCCCACGCCGATCATCAGCGCGCGCAGCACGATCACGCCGATGATTCCCCAGAACAGCACCCGGTGCTGGAATTCACGCGGGATCGCGAAGAAGCCGAAGATCATCGCGATCACGAACACGTTGTCCATCGACAGCGACTTCTCGATCATGAAGCCGGTGAAATAGTCGATGCCGCTTCGCTCGCCCAGGAACCACCACACCCAGGCCCCGAACAGCAGGCCCATCGAGATGTAGCCGGCCGACAGCAGCAGGCTTTCGCGCACGCCGATGGGCCTGTCGTGCTTGTGCAGCACGCCAAGGTCGAACGCCAGCAGCGTGGCGACGATGCCGATGAAAGTCAGCCAGAGCCACGCGGGCGTGCCGGTGAAATCGGCCTGCAGGAAAAGGCTCAGGTCGTCCACCGGGACTCCGTTGCACCCGTCGCCATCAAGGCCTCGGGCTCCGCGCCCCAGTGGTCCATGGCGGACAGCAACACGATGGCCTCGCCCTCGTGAACCCGCTGGTCGGCATGCACCACGGCCTTGCAGAGTCGCAACACGGTGGCGCGCAGGGCCGGCTGGTCGACCTCATCGAACAGCACGGCGATCAGGTCGGCATCGATCTGGCAGTCGGCAGCGCCGCGCATCGACGCGTCATCGATCAGGTCGGCGCAAAAGGCGTTCATCACGCTGCGCAGTCCGTCGCGGCTCAGGCCGAGCAACTCGTGAGCCTGCAGGCCTTCGAGCGCCTGGAGTTCCACCGTCTTGAGCTGGCCGTCGCTGACCAGCGTCAGCGCGACGATGCGGGCGGCCGCCTGCGGGCTGTTCTGAGGATAGGGGCGCATGTCAGGCTTCGTATGTGATGGCGTGTGGTTGAGCGCGACGTTCGTCACTCATCGCCGCCACCGATGCCGAACAGGCTCAACAGGCCGCTGAACAGGTTGTAGATCGAGATGTAGAGCCCCACGGTGGCGAGCACGTAGTTGGTCTCGCCGCCGTTCACGATCCGGCTCGTCTCGAACAGGATCAGGCCCGCCGACATCAGCACCACCAGCGCAGACACCGCCAGCGCCAGCCCCGGAATCTGGAAGAACACCGCGCCCAGGCCGGCAAGCAAAGCCACCACCATGCCAGCGAACAGGAAGCCGCCCATGAAGCTGAAATCGCGCCGGGTGGCGAGTACCCAGCCCGACAGCGCGAGGAAGGTCACGGCCGTCGAGCCGAGCGCCAGGGTCACGACCTGGGCGCCGCCCTCGATCGCCAGCGTGCGTGCAATCGTCGGCCCGAGCGTGTAGCCCATGAAGCCGGTGAAAGCGAACACGCTGAGCAGGCCCCAGCCGCTGTGGCTGAGCTTGTGGGTCAGGTAGAGCAGGCCGATCATTCCCACCAGGCTGATGACGATGCCTGGTGCCGGCAGTCCCAGCGCGACAGCGCTGCCGGCCACCACGGCGCTGAAGAGCAGCGTCAGTGCCAGCAGGCCGTAGGTGTTGCGCAACACGCGTGCGGTGTCGCCGGCACTGGGGGTGGATGGCGCGGACCCGGTGGCGCCGGCCGGAATCGCCGGCACCGGCATGGCGGCCAATGCTGCGGTGCGGTTCGGGTGTGGAAACAGCGGGTCGATCGGGTTCATGGTGTGTCTCGGTTCGAAGGTGAAAACAATGAATCGCGGCTCATGCGGCGGCGAGGCTGCGGTGCGAGCGGGGCGTGTGGCGCGCCTGGGTGACGATGCTCAAGCGCTTGTGCACGGCACGGCCCACCCGGTCCATCACGCGGTCGATCAGCGCCAACAG